>JAJRSQ010000049.1 GCA_024278725.1 Chloroflexota bacterium | reverse complement strand
GTGCTGAAAATGTGCCATCAGGTTTGTCTGGTCGCGGAACCGAATTTGCTGGCATTTGACCAAACGCGCCGCATCCTGCAATATGTCACCGATGTCGGCTTGAATACCAGTCACATCGGGTCGGTTGTGGTGAACCGAAGCCGCACCGGGCACGGATTCACCTTCACTCAAATGAAGAATATTCTGCAAACGGAATTGTGGGGCATCATTTCACCCGCGCCGGAATTGGCGCATCAGTCGGTACAAGCAAAAACAGCCATCGTCGAACTGGAACCCAATCATATTGTGACACAGCAATTTGAAAAACTGGTTCCGGTATTTCAAATCACATAGAAAGGAATTTTGGGGCATTATGAACGATTTTAACAAACAAATTGAAACGGCGGCGGCATTAATTCAATCCGCTCAATATGCCATTGCACTCACCGGCGCAGGAATCAGCACACCTTCCGGCATCCCGGACTTTCGCAGTCCCGGTTCCGGGTTGTGGAATCAGGTCAATCCGATGGATGTGGCATCCATCATCGCCTTTCGCCAGCACCCCGAAGATTTTTACAATTGGGTGCGCCCGTTGTCGAAACAAATTTTGACCGCCAAACCAAATGCCGCGCATCTGGCGCTGGCGGAGCTCGAAGCGGCGGGGAAACTCAAAACCATCATCACCCAAAATATTGACGGGTTGCACCAAGCCGCCCACAGCGAGCACGTGCTGGAAGTGCACGGACACACGCGGAGCGCCACGTGCGTGCGCTGTTACAAACCGCACGATGCCGGCGCCATTATGACGGCGCTCATGAACGGCGACGCCATCCCCACCTGTGATGCCTGCGGCGGACCCCTCAAACCGGATGTGATTCTGTTCGGCGAGCAATTGCCCGTGCAGCCCTTGTTTGAAGCCCGAAGTGCCGCCGCGCAAGCGGATGTGATTCTGGTGGTGGGGTCATCGCTGGAGGTTGCCCCCATTTCCGAGCTGCCGCACGACGCGCTTCAGCACGGCGCAAAAATCATCATCGTCAACTTTCAGGAAACCTATTTGGATGACCAAGCGACGGTGGTCATTCACCATGACGTGACGGACGTGCTTCCCAAACTCACGGCAAAAGTTTTGGGATAAATCATCAGCGGTTTAAAACCAAAAACGACCGGATGGCTGTTCATCCGGTCGTTTTTTGATGGGTGAAATTAATTCGCGGCTTTTGCCCGTTTGGCGTTTCCACCGCGCCCGAAGAGGCGGGAGAATTCGCCTTTTTGCCAGCTCACCAGCATCGGCGTGGCGTTGAAGATGGACGAATACGCCCCACTGGTGATACCGACGAACATCACTGCCATAAATTGTTTGGTGGTGGAACCACCGAGCCACAGCACCGCACCCACAACGAACAGGGTGCTGATGGAAGTTGCCAAACTCCGGTGCAGCGTTTCCAGCAGACTGCGGTTCGCCACCATCTCAAAACCTTCCGAGCGACGGCGCGGCAGATTTTCGCGCAATCGGTCAAACACAACGATGGTATCGTTCACGGAATACCCGATGACGGTCAGAATGGCGGTGAGGAACAGGGTATCCACCTCCCAGCCCCAAATCAGTCCCGCCAGCGAGAATAAACCCGCCGTAACCAGCACGTCGTGCAACATCGCCACAATGGCGCTCACGCCGAAGCGGAACGGATTGCTCACGGTGCGGAACACGTACCAGATGAACAACAGAATCGCCAGCGAGGCAACAATCACCGCCACGCCCGATGCACGGGTGACTTCCCGCCCGACAGTCGGTCCGATGGCTTGGAAACGGCGTTCCTCAAACTGCCCGATGTTCGCGTTGATGTCAGTGATGAGCGCTTGTTTTTCTTCCACGGACATATCTTTGGTGCGCACCAGAATGGTGTTTTCACCTTCAACGGTTTGGACAGAGGTGTTGGTGTATCCATCATTGACGAAAATATCGCGCACGGCTACCGTATCCACCGGCTGGTCAAATGCCATTTCCCAAATTGTACCGCCGGTATAGTCGATTGCCATTCGGAACGGCGACCCGATTTCCGCGTACGAAATCGCCATAACAATTAGCCCCGGCACAATGATGATGGTGGAGAAAAGGTAGAACCATTTTCGTTTCTGCACAATTTGGAACGCGCCGCCAACCCATTTCGGCACGGAGACTTGCGCATCTTCCTTCAAACCCAGCCACAACCGGCGGTTGCGGTCAATAGCGCCGCCGAAAACATCAATGGCGAAGCGGAGCAGCGCGCGGGTGACGGTCACGGCGGTGAACAGGTTGATGAGCACGCCGATAGCCAAAGTGACGGCAAACCCTTTGACGATGCTCGCCCCGAAGTTGGAACCGAACCAGAAAAGGATGAACGCGGTGATGAGCGTGCTCAGGTTTGCATCCCGAATGGAGGGCCAGGCACGGCTGAAACCGGCTTCCATTGCGCTTTTCAGCCGCCGCCCGCCGCGCAATTCCTCTTTCATCCGCTCAAACACCAGAATGTTGGCGTCTACCGCCATCCCGATGGTGAGGATGAAACCGGTGATTGCCGGGACGGTCAATGTGACCGGCAATAATTTATAGAGGGAGAAGTTGATTAATCCATACAGAATCATCGCCAAGCTGGCGAAGAAACCGAGGACACGATAATAAACCAGCATAAAGAGCAGAACGACAATCAGCCCGATTGCGCCGGCGCGCAAACTTTTTGCCAGCGATTCCTGACCGAGGCTCGGACCGATGGTGCGGTTTTCGATGACTTTGAGCGGGACGGGCAATGCACCGTACTTCAGTTTAATGGCTAAATCTTCGGCTTCCGCACGCCCGAAACCGGCGGGGTTGCCGCTGGTGATTTGCCCGCTGCCGGTGATGTAGGCGTTGATGCGCGGCGCGGAAATCACAACGCCGTCCAACACAATCGCCAGAAAATCGCCCACGTGTTCTTTGGTATATTCGCCGAAAATCTTGTTCCCTTCGGTGGACAGGGTGAAGCCGACGGTGCGCGCGCCGGTGCGGGTATCAATTTCCACCTGCGCGTCTTTCAACCCGGAGCCAGTCATCACGGTTTTGAAAACGCGGTCGGGATAGGTGGAGGTGTCGGTGGCAACGGCTCCCCCTGCCAACCGCAACGCTTCGGTGGTGATGATGCGGTCGCCCTCGCGGAGCGGCGTTTGCAACGCTTCCACAAATTCCAGTCGCCCGGTTTCCTTCACCAAACTGATGGCTTGGTCGGGGTCTTTCACTTCCGGCAGTTCCACAATGATGCGGTTATCCCCTTCAATTTGCACCAGTGGTTCCACCACCCCCAAACCGCCGCTCACCCGGTTTTCGATGATGACGCGGGCGGGTTCCATCACATCTTTAAAATTGATGGGATTGCCGTTGTCATCGGTGGTTTGTTGCGCTTCCAGCACAATTTGGGTTCCGCCCACCAAGTCCAGACCTTGATGCACGCGGATACTGCGCTGTTGGTCGCCTTGCCAAAACAGGAGCGGCGCCCACCAGGGTGCATCACTGCCCAACCCGCTTTCTACGTCTTTCGGCACGGTATACTGCAAATCGCCGGTGCTGACCCAAACCGTGACCGCCGTAAGCAGGATAATGCCGATTAATACACGAATGTTCCGTTGAGACATAAATCCGTCTTCTCCTCTGCTAAAATAATTGTCAGTCCTCAGTGGTCAGTTGTCAGCGCAGACAGAAAACCAATAACTGACCACCAAAAACTACAAGCCCACACGAAAGTGGATTATAATCCCGTGTGGTAAATTTGAGCAAATATTTTGTCGGGGAAAGACGTGCGCGCGCCACCCGGCGTCCGTTCAATTTGACGAACCGAAAAAACATCGCCATAATGTACCCATGCGCGCAATAAAGATGCTTCTTTCCGTGTTTCCCATCTTCATACTGATTGGATGCGCCGCCGTCACACCCACCGCCACGCCCTTTCAACTCTATCAGGGTCCCACCGCCATTCTGCCCACCCCTGCCCCGCCGACGCTTCCGCCGCCGACCAACACCCCGGTGATGGCAGTGCCGTGGACGCCGACGCCCATCCCCACCGCCACGCCGCTCCCCAGCGACGTGCTGGCGCTGGTGGCAAACGTCCCCGCCGCCGACACGCTGGAAGTGGTGATGCAGGGCGATTTGTTGAATCAGGTGTACACGGTGCGGTTGCTGGGGATAACCGTTCCGCCCAAAAATGGCGCATCGGCATGGGGGGTTGTCGCGTTCAGAACCGTGCGCGACATGTTGAACGGAAAAGTGGTGCGGCTGGTGCAAGATTCCACCGTTCAAAATGCGGATGGCGAACTGCCGCGCTATGTTTATCTGAGTGAAACCCTGGTCAATCTGGAACTCGTCAAAATGGGGTTGGCAGAGCCGTCCTTCACCGCCCCCGACACGAAATTTCAAGCGCGTTTCACTTCCGCCGCCAATGCCGCCCGCGAAGCAGGCATCGGCATTTGGGGCGCGGAACCGACCGCCACCGCCGCCATCGCCCCGAGCGCCACCATCACCGTCACGGCAACCGTCACCGCCACCCCAAGCATCACCGCCACGGCAAGCATCACGCCAACCGCCACGGGTGAGCCATAATGCCAAAAGACAACCGACCAACCGACTACCGCGCAACCCGTCGCCGCAACGACCGTATTCTGCTGTGGCTGGTGGTCGGGGTGCTGATTGTGGTGGGCACGGTACTCATCGGCGCCATCTGGGGATTGCCTGCCGCCATCACCGGCGGACTGTGCCTCGGCGGGGGCGCGGCGCTCATTCTGCTGCTGTGGGGATTGCTCACCCTGATGGAAAAATTTGTCGGCGACGAGTAGCCCTGCGGTACTATTTTCACCCCGCGCAGTTTGCAAAAATCTCCCAAAACCCGTATAGTATAAATGGGAAGATTTGTCCACAATATGTGGGGGTTGAGTGCTGTCTCGACCACAATATATGGGTATCGAAATCTAACCCTTCTCCCTTGCAGGGAGGGAAAAATACCCTCCCCTTTTGAGGGGGATGGTCAGGGAGGGGGCAAACTTGTTGCCCAAAAATCAAACCGCGT
>JAJRSQ010000048.1 GCA_024278725.1 Chloroflexota bacterium | reverse complement strand
TGCCACGCCGCGAGCGACGGCGGCTCCGATTTTTGGCGGTTTCGGCGGGGTGGGGCAGAGGGGGGACGCCGGTGGCGGCGGTGAAATTCGCGCGCGCGATGTGCGCCCCGTCGAGGGTGCAGCCGGTTAGATTCGCCGCCGAAAAGTCTGCGCCCATCAGAATGGCGCGGTTGAACGCCGCCCGCCGGAAATCGCCGCCGTTACATTTCGCCAGCGACAAATCGGCATTTGAAAAATCGGTGGCGGTGCAGATGACATTTTCCAGCACCGCGCCGTACAAATCCGCGCCGCGCAGGTTGGCGTCGCTCAGATTTGCGCCCGCGAAGGTTGCGCCCGCTCCGATGCAGCCGTGCATGTCCGCCGCCGTCAAATTCGCGCCGGAAAAGTTCACCCCGGGCAACGGCGCGCCGACGAATTTCGCGCCGCGCAAATCGGCGTCGCTCAGGTCGGTATCGCGCATCCACGCGCCGGAAAAGTCTGCGTCGCGTAAATCTGCCCCCGACAAATCCAGGTTTTCCAGCCGTAAACCCCGCTCGCCGCCAAGATATTGCATCGCACGGTCTAAATCAACTTGCTTTACCATAGGCAGAAGTATAGCAGAAAATCGGCGGGGATGGTAATTTGATGATTGCCGACTTCCCCCTATAATTTGGAGAATGGGAAACGACTCCCGAAATCTGTATGGAACACAGACGGCACGGACAACATGGATTTCCACTGATTTTTGAGCTGAAAATTTAAGCATCTGCGAAAATCGGGTTCATCCGTACAATCTGCGTTCTATTTTTCCGAAACCTGTAATTATGACAATTCGAGCTGCCAATGTAAAAACAATTGCCCGCGCCGCTTCTCTGGTGATGATTTTGATTGCCCTGAGCCGGGTGCTGGGCTTGGTGCGCGATGTGGTCGTCGCCAGCCAATTCGGCACGAGTTTGGAATATGATGCCTACCTCGCCGCGTTCAAACTCCCCGATTTGCTGTTCAATGTGATTTCCGGCGGCGCGCTGGGGTCGGCGTTCATTCCCACCTTCACCGATTATCTGACGCGAGGCGATAAAGCGGGCGCGTGGCGGCTGGCATCCGCGGTCATCAACTGGCTGCTGGTCATCCTGTCCGGTTTTGCGGCAATCACGGCGATTTTCGCGCCGCAGTTGGTGCGCACGGTGATTGCTCCCGGCTTCACCGACCCGGCGCAGATTGTGCTCACCACCGAGATTATGCGCTGGCTGATGATTTCCACGGTGATTTTCGGCATCAGCGGCTTGCTGATGGGCATTCTGAACGCGCACCAGCATTTTCTGCTCCCCGCGCTGGCGCCGGTGGTGTACAATCTGCTCATCATTGCCGGCGCATGGTTTTTGGGTCCCGTATGGGGGGTGAAAGGGCTGGCGGCGGGGGTGGTTGTCGGTTCGCTGATGCATCTGCTGGTGCAAGTGCCGGGGCTCGCCCGCTTTGGGGCGCGCTATTTGCCCACCTTCGCCCCCACCGACCCCGGTGTGCGGCAGGTGGCGCGGTTGATGGCGCCCCGAATGCTGGGGCTGGCGGCAATCCGCCTGAATTTCATCTGGGATACCTTTCTCGCGTCGTGGCTGTCGCACGGGAGTTTGGCGGGATTGGATTACGGCTGGCGGCTGATGCTCCTGCCGCAGGGAATCATCGCCCAGTCAATGGCGGCGGCGGCGTTCCCGACCTTCTCCGCGCTGGCGGCGCGGCAGGCGTGGGACGATTTGCAGCGGGCGTTCACCGCCACCCTGCGCGGGGTGCTGTACCTGTCCATTCCCGCCGCCATCGGGCTGCTGATGCTGGGGCGACCCATCATTCAGGTGTTGTACCAGCGCAACGCCTTCGATGAGGCTTCTACCACCGCCACGGTTTGGGCGCTGACCTTTTACACGCTGGGACTGGTGGCACATTCGGCGGTGGAAATTTTGACCCGCGCTTTTTACGCGCTGAAAAATACTCGCACGCCGGTGATGATTGGGGTGGTGGCGATGGGCGCCAACATCGCGCTCAGTTGGACGCTGCTCACCCTGTTTCGGTGGGGCGGATTGCCGCCGCACGCCGGCATTGCTTTTGCCAGCTCCATCGCGGTGGTGCTGGAAACCGCGTGGCTGATGCGCCGCTTGCGACAATTGCCGGGAACGCTATCGATGTTGCCCCTGATGCCCGCGCTGGGAAAAATGTTGCTTTCCGATGGGGGGATGGCGCTGTGGCTGTGGGGGATGCTGTGGGCGCTGGCGGGGCTTTCGCCGTGGATTGTGGCGCCGGTGGGCATTGTTTCGGGGGCGGGGATATATGGTATACTTTCTTTGGGCTTGAGAATGGATGAGCCGGTGATGGTGGCTCGCAAAATAATGGATAGATTGGGGAGATGAACCGATGGAAAATGAACGACAGCAGATGATTGAAAAGATGACGGCGGTGCGGCGCGAATTGGTGTCGCTGGTGGCAGGGCTGGATGACGCGGCGCGGAATTTCCGCCCGGCGGACGGTCGGTGGACGGTGCGGGAAAATGTGGCGCATCTGGTGGACGCGGAAAAGGCGCACCGGCGATTCATTCAGGCGGTGCTGTCGGGCAGGGAGCTGAGCGCGTCGGCGGAATTCGACCTCGACCGCTGGAACAACAGCCACGTCGAAAGACGCGCGGGGCAGTCCGCGGGGGAACTGCTGGCGGAATTGGCGGCGCAACGCGATGAAACGCTCGCCGTCATCCGTGGAATCTCCGCAGCGGATTGGCTAAAAGAGGGTGACCATCCGGCGCTGGGGCGGATTGCGGTGCGGCAGGTGGCGAAAATTATCGGCGTGCATGAGAAGATGCATCTGCGCGACATTCAATCGGTGCTGGCGGAGATGTAGCCGTTGGCGGGGCAGGGGACTTCGGATAGAGGGTTTTTCGTTGGATGGCACGCAGATGACGCGGATGAAATGGATTTCCGCCGGTTTTTGGTACCCGTCATTGCGAAGCCCGTAAGGACTGCAAACCCGGAGCCGGAGAAATCTTCGCAATCTGCGTGCCATCATTCTTTTTGCGCCGCGTCCCACAGCGAACCATCGAAATAGCGAGTGCCGCGGTGTCCCTTGAAGGGGATGGGCGGGTCGAGCCGCTCGCCGGGGGCGGCGACGATGACCAACGTGCGCGGTCTGCCGGACTTCGGATTGACCGCGCCGCCGACCAGCGCGGTGATTTTCAGCCGCCCGTGCAGCCGGTCACCGAATATCGTATAGACGTAATCGCCGACCTTCAACCGCGAGGGTTTGCCTGCCATATGGAACTCATATTCGGATAATGTGCCGTCGTACAGTGCGTTCAGCGCGGCAATGCCTTCTTTGGCGGGGATGGTTTTGGTGATGCCGAAACTCATTTTTTGCTCCGTTTCTTTGAACGTTGATGAGCGTCCGATAAAACTATTCTATCAAAGGTTGGCGGCGATGGCAATGTTTTCGCGGCGCGGATTGCGCCAGTCACGCAATCGCAATATTTTCGGATAATCGGTTCGCGGCAGGGGACGGGGTAGGGGAGTGGCGATGGTGGCTGGTGGTTGGTAATTGGTTATTAGTGCTTGGAGATTAAAAACCCGTCTCAAACATCGGGTGTCGTTGCGAATCACTAATCTCAAATAACCAACAACCAACAACTGATAACCAAGAAATGCGGACAAAAACCCCCTTATATCAATATTTTACAAAAGTGTTATTTTGTAAAATAAAGAGGAGTCACGAAAATGAACCATCAAAACGATACGCCCCCCACTGAGCCCGCCGATGAACCGAAGCTCTTTGACCTGCTCG
>JAJRSQ010000047.1 GCA_024278725.1 Chloroflexota bacterium | reverse complement strand
GCGACGGTCTGTTTCGGCGATGCGTTGGCGCTGGAGCAGGTGCAATCTGCCCGCGAAAACTTGCTGCGCCACGGAATTGAGACCACGGTGTCGGATGTGCTGGCGCTGTTCCATTCGATTTTTTGGCATCGGTATGCGCCACCCGGCGACGGTGCATCGGTGCGGGATACAATTTTGCCGAAAACGCTGGTCTTTCCGGAGCGGGTCGGGTTTTCTCCGCGGGATGTGCCTTCGCCTTTTTTGCTCCGCCGGGATGAAACCAAGATAGCGAAGATATATTCGGTGCTTTTGACGGCGACACCATCCGAAACAGAACAGACCGAGTTTCTGCGGCAATTGCGCATCGCTTTGGCGCGGATACAGATGCTCCGCATGGTGGCAGAAGGAAGATATTCGATGTCATCGGCGGCGATTCCGTTTTTGATGGCGCATAAATCACCCGAAGACGGGCTGAAAGATGTGCCGCGCCGCCCGTTGGGGGTGGATAGTCTGCGCCGCTGTGACGAGCTGTTGTGGCTGTGGGGGGAACGACGCACCATGCGCGCCATCACCCGCATCATCTTCGGGTGGGATACGCGCTTCCGCAGAAAATTGGCATGGAGCATCAGCCTTGTGGGGCAGGGCAGGGTGGTGGTTTCACTGCGGGACGGTCGCGCGCCGGTGCGGCATCATTTAAAAAACAATAATCCATCGGCGGCGCTCACTTCGACGCAACATCTGCTGGATGGATACACTGCGGAATTGCGGCAGTTTATTGAAGTGTTATCAGACATAAAAGAGGGATGATGGAACAATTTTCAACCTACAAGCAGGCTTTGAATTATATTTACAGCCACACGAATTTTGAACGCAAACAAATGCCCAAATACAATATGACCACGTTGGATTTGTCTCGGATTGAGGCGCTGATGGCGGGGATGGGCAATCCGCACCGAAAATACCCCGTGATTCTGATTGCCGGCACGAAGGGGAAAGGCTCTACCGCGGCGATGATTGCCCGTATTTTGCAGGAAGCGGGGTATCGCACCGGATTGTACAGCTCGCCGCATCTCCATTCATTTCGGGAACGCATTCGCGTGGATGGACGGTTGATTTCCGAAGCGGATGTGCTCGCCCGCATCAACGCCATCCGCCCCCATGCCGATGCGGTGTTGGGCTTGACGGCATGGGAAGTGATGACCGCGCTGGCGTTTGAAACCTTTGCCGCCGAAGCGGTGGATGTGGCGGTGCTGGAAGTGGGGTTGGGCGGGCGGCTCGATGCCACCAACATCACCGAGCCGGTGATTTCGGTGATAACGTCCATTAGCTATGACCATACCCATCTGTTGGGGAATACACTCTCGTCCATTGCGTTTGAAAAAGCGGGAATCATCCGGCAGGGCGGGGCAGTGGTCAGTTCAATTCAGTTTCCGGAAGCGATGACGGTTATTGAGGATGTGTG
Organism: Chloroflexota bacterium; assembly: GCA_024278725.1. Classification (GTDB taxonomy): domain Bacteria; phylum Chloroflexota; class Anaerolineae; order 4572-78; family 4572-78; genus JANTHQ01. The sequence continues at coordinate 17,602 of JAJRSQ010000047.1, read as the reverse complement.
CCGGGAACGCGGGGCGGAGCTGACCGTCGCCGGGGATGCCGAGCCGTGGCGGGTGGGGCGCGTTTCGCTGCACGGGCAAACGCTGTATTGGGCGGGGCACACTTACGCCATGCCGTTGCTGGGACGGCATCAGGCGGAAAATGCCGTCGCCGCGCTCACGGCAATTCGCCGGTTTGAAGCGGTTTCGGGGATGACCGTGCCCGAATCGGCGCGGGCGGCGGGATTGGCGGCGGTTGCGTGGCATGGACGGTTGGAGGTGCTGAGCCGTGACCCGCTGGTGATGGTTGACAGCGCAATGAATGGCGATTCGGCGCAGAAGTTGCGTCAAACGCTGCGGGAATATTTCCCCGGCAGGAACATCATTTTGGTGTTTGGCGCGTCCAGAGACCACGATTACCGCGCCATGCTGGCGGAGCTTCTGCCAGGCGCTCGCCGGGTGATTGCCACCCGCGCGAACCATCCCCGCGCGACGCGCCCGTCGGTTCTGGCGGCAACTGCGCACACGCTCGGCGCAGAGATTGAATCGGCGGAGACAATTTCCGCCGCGCTGGAACTGGCGCTGCAAAATATGGATGACCGCGATTTGGTCTGCGTGGCGGGGTCGCTGTTTTGCGCCGCCGAAGCGCGCGTGGCATGGCTGGCGCGGCAGGGAGAACCGTTGCCGCCGGGCGACCCGGTTTAAAATGAAAAAGCCCATCCCGGTTTTGAGGATGGGCTTTCTTTTTGAAAGAAGGTTACGCCGGTTTTTGAGCAATAGCGATGAGCGATGTGCCAAAGGGGAGATTGATGGCTTTGATGAGTCCGGCTTCCACTTTGCCGACCACGGTCAGCGCAGTGTTCACCAATGGCGATGCGGGTTCCATCTCCACCTGATATTCATCTTCCTGCAAATGGTGCGATGCCAAATCCGGCTCATTGCCGCGCCGCAACATAATCAATGGCGCTGCCAGCGGAAAGACGAAAAAGTTATTGTAGCTCAATCGTTTGATGGAAAATCCGGCTTCTTTCAACCGGGCTTCCAGCTCACCGGCGGTATACCGGCGTTTGTGCGCGTTGATGACATCATTGTGCGACCACAGGAACATGAACGCGGGAACGGTGACGACCATGTGCCCGCCCGGTTTCAGCACGCGATAGGCTTCATTCAACACCGCCAAGTCGTCGTCTACGTGCTCAATCACATCCAACGCCGAAGCGACATCAAAGGATGCGTCATCAAACGGGAAGGGGTCTTGCGCGTCGAACAAATCCACATCATACCCCCGCAAACGCGCCTGCCGAACCGGACGCGCGTCCACTTCCAACCCTTTGACCTGCCCGTAACGGCTCAAATGGTGAATCATATTTCCCGCGCCACAACCGATGTCCAGCAATTTCAACCCGTCGGTGCGGGGCAAAACTTGTTGCATCAAAGTGTTGATGACCAACGTTCGGCTGGCAAACCACCAGTGGTCATCCTCTTCAATGTGGTCGGGCGTGGGCACATCGGCGATGGGGGGGAGTTCAATATTTTCTGACATTTATCTACCTCGTTTTTATTCGTTAAAGAGTGCGCCCACGCTGACCCCCAGATGGATGCGGCGGATGACTTCCGCCAGCAGGGGAGCGATGGATAGCTGCGTGATTTTGTCGATGCGTTTGTAGGGCGCAACCGGCACGGTATTGGTGATGACCACTTCTTTGATGGGCGCGTTTTTCAGCCGTTCCGTGGCGGGGTCTGAGAGGACGGCATGGGTGACGCAGGCATAAATATCGCCTGCGCCTTTTTCTTTGATGAAGTTGACCGCGTTCAACATCGTTCCGGCGGTATCAATTTCATCGTCGAAAATGACACAATTTTTGCCGCTCACATCACCGATGACATTCAGCGATTCGGCGCGACTCCCGTCACTGAGCTGGATGCGCCGTTTTTCGATGATTGCCAACGGCATATTGAGCGCCTGGGCGAAGTTCCGCGAGCGTTTGGTGGCGCCGATGTCTCCGGCAACGACCACCGTGTCAGTCAGTTTTTTTCGGCGCATATAATCGCTCAGCACATGGAAGGCGGTCAGCTCGTCGCCGGGGATGCTGAAGAAGCCCTGAATCTGTCCGGCGTGCAAATCAACCGTCAAAAACCGATTCGCGCCGGCGGTGGTAATCAAATCGGCGACCAAGCGGGCGGTGATGGGAACGCGGGGCTGGTCTTTTTTGTCGGTGCGTCCGTAGCCGTAATAGGGGATGACGGCGGTGATGCGCCCGGCTGAATCGCGGCGCAGGGTGTCGATCATTATCAAAAGTTCCATCAAATTGTCGTTGGTGGTGACAATATTGCCGTTTTCATCAAAAGATGCGGAAATCGGTTGGACGACAAAAACATCTTTGCCGCGCACACTGGCGTGTAGGCGGCAAAAGGTGTTCTGATTCGGAAATTTGAACACATCGGCTTTTCCCATCGGCACCGAAAGTTCTTCGCTGATTTCTTGAGCCAGCGGGCGATTGGCATTGCCGCTGTACAGGGCAATTTCTCCGTACATAAGTTCCCCCTCGTTACTTCGATAAAAATTCACGGCGTAAAACACTCATTATGTAATGGTTGATGTATTTCCCGTTTGAAAAGGTGGCTTCGCGTAATTCGCCTTCTAATTTGAAGCCGCAATGTTCGTAACATTTTTTACCGGCGATGTTTTCGGTGAAGACGTGCAAAAAAATGCGATTCAGGTTCAGGGTGTTGAAACCATAGCCCAACAACAGCCGAATGGCTTCCCGGCAGTAGCCCTTTCCCCATTCGGTTTTATCGCCGATGACGATGCCCAGCTCCGCCACCTGATTTTTGTGGTCGATTTTCCCCAAACTCACCGAGCCGATATGCTTCTGCGTCGCCGTGATGACGATGGCGAAGTTGAGCACCGATGAATCTTTCAGTTGACGCTCATACCATTCGGTTTCAACGTCCATATTCACCGGCAAAAACCACAGCAAATGACGAGTGACCTCCGGATCACTGAACCATTCGACATAATGGGGCAGGTCGTCGCGGGTCACGGCGCGGAGGGTGAGATTAGTCCCTTTGAGCATAGGCTTCTCCCAGATGATGCGTGTCGTTCAGCAAAACCAGCCGCACATAGGTGGCATACACATCAACAATGGTGAGCGAGGCGTTATTGAAAGTGAAGGTGAGCCGCCCGCCCTGGGTGATTTTCAGCCAATTTTTGAGCATCTGATTCAACGTGCCGCCGTGCGCGAACACGGCGGTGGTCGAATCCGGCGAAACGCTGTCTAAAATCGAATTGATGGCGCGCTGCACCCGAATCGAGAATTGGTCGTCACTTTCCAGCCCTGCCATTGCCGGACGCGGGCGATTGTTGCTCCAGGCGTCCTCCAAATGGGGGTAACGCTGGCGAATTTCGTGCTTGGTCAGCCCGGAAAGCGGTCCGAGATCTTGTTCCTTCAAATCATCATTCAGCGTCAACGGCAGTTCGAGCAGTTCGCTCAAATAGGATGCGGTTTGCCGGGCGCGGATTAACGGGCTGCAAAAAATTTGTGACACGCGAAAATCGCCGGCGATGCGACGGCTTATGAGGCGGGCGTGCCGGTGTCCCAATTCGCTGAGTTCGGAATCGAGCCAACCCTGGACACGCCCTTCTTTGTTTGCCTGCGATTGTGCATGGCGGATTAGCAATAAACGCTTTTTCAAGCGAGTTACTCCTCCAATAAAAGATGCACCGCATTATAGGGGGATAAGGTTCGTTTAACAAGTTTGCCAATGATTTCTGAGAGGGTTCCGTTGGGCGTGCGCGCCAGCAGTCGCCGCAGTAATTCTGTTTGCAGACGATTCTCCAAATCGGCGGCGAGACGCGCCCGATTTCTGTCCGCCAATTTTCCGCTTTGGGTTAAATGATGGTGATGCCGGAAAATCGTTTCAATCAGCGTGTCCACCCCGTCGCCGGCGGTGGCAGTTGTTTTTAAGATGGGATAATCCCAGTCGGAGGGCGGGGCAGGGGAGGGGGGAGTGGCGGCGACGGACAGCAGCACGCCGTGATGCAACATCTGCCCGCCGGTGGGGTTGCCCAAATCGAGCATTGCGCGCAGGGCGGCGGCGGTTTTGTTCGCGCCGGGTTTGTCCGCTTTGTTCACCACAAAAATGTCGGCAATTTCGAGGATACCCGCTTTAATGGCTTGAATATCATCCCCCAAGCCGGGCGCTTCCACCACCAAAACGGTGTGCGCCGTGCGGGCGATGTCCACTTCGCCCTGTCCCACGCCGACCGTTTCAATCAAAACCATGTCGAATCCGGCGGCGTCGAAGACGTTGATGGCGTCATACACTCCGCGCGCCAATCCGCCCAGACTGCCCCGGCTCGCCATGCTGCGGATGAAGACGCCCCGGTCGCCGGCGAGTTCCCGCATGCGGATGCGGTCGCCCAGAATTGCGCCGCCGGAAAAGGGGCTGGTGGGGTCAACCGCGATGATGGCGACGGTTTTCCCCGTGGCGCGGATGCCCTTCGCCAGCTCGTTCACCAGACTCGATTTTCCGGTGCCGGGTGCACCGGTGACGCCCACCAAATGCGCCCGCCCGGTATGGGGGAACAGGGTCGCCAGTTCGGCTTGGGCGGCGGGATGTTCATTTTCAATGTAGGTGATAAGCCGCGCGATGGCTCGGCGGCGATTTTGCAAAACTTGTTCAGCGAGTGTCATGTTCGGCGATTATTCGGTTGCAACGTGGGTGGTGATGAAGTTGACAATTTCCTGTGTGGGCGTGCCGGGATTGAACACGGCATCAATGCCCGCTTCTTTCAATGCGGCAATATCTTCATCGGGGATGATGCCCCCGGCAACGATGAGCACATGCGCCATGTCCGCCTCTTTCAGTTTTTGGGCAATGATGGGCAGCAATGCCATATGTGCGCCACTGAGGATGGACAATCCCACCACGTCCACATCTTCCTGCAACGCACTTTCAACAATCATATCGGGGGTTTGGCGCAAGCCGGTATAAATCACTTCCATTCCGGCATCGCGCAGCGCGCGCGCCACAACTTTTGCTCCCCGGTCATGTCCGTCCAAACCGGGTTTGGCAACCAACACGCGAATTTTTCGTTCCGGCATTTTTTCTCCTCCTGAGGCAACTATGGTTAGATGATAGCCTGTTCCTGATATTCTCCGAACACGTCGCGGAAAACATCCATGATTTCTTGCAGGGTGGCATATTCTTTGACGGCGGCTAAAATGGCGGGCATGGTGTTCTCTTTGCCCTCTGCCACCTGCCGCAATTCCGCCAAACGCTGCTTAACCGCGCGATTGTCCCGGCTGCGCCGAACTTCGTCGAGCCGGTCGCACTGAACTTCATACCCGTGCGGGTCCATTTCCAGAATGGGAATTTCCAACGGGTCGGCGTTGGCATATTCGTTGATGCCCACCACAATCCGCTGGTGGGTGTCAATTTCATGCTGATAGCGATACGCTGCATCGGCAATTTCCTGCTGGAAGAATCCCGCTTCAATGGCGGGCAAAACGCCGCCGAGGGCTTCGATTTTGGCGAAATAATCCCACGTGTCCGCTTCCATTTCATCGGTGAGCTGTTCGAGGAAATAACTGCCGCCGAGCGGGTCGATGGTGTTGGCGACGCCGCTTTCATGGGCGATGATTTGCTGGGTGCGCAGAGCGACGCGCACGGCGGTCTCACTGGGGAGCGCGAGCGCTTCGTCCATCGAATTGGTGTGCAGGCTTTGCGTGCCGCCCAGCACCGCCGCCAATGCCTGAATTGCCACGCGGGCGATGTTGTTTTCCGGTTGCTGTGCGGTGAGGCTCGCCCCGGCGGTTTGGGTGTGGAAGCGCATCAGCCATGAGCGCGGGTTTTTCGCCCCGAATTGTTCGCGCATGACCTTCGCCCAGATGCGCCGCGCGGCGCGATATTTGGCAATTTCCTCGAAGAAATCGTTGTGGGCATTGAAGAAGAAGCTCAGGCGCGGGGCGAAAGAATCGATGTCCAGCCCGCGTTCCACCGCCCATTTGGCGTATTCGATGCCGTCTGCCAGCGTGAATGCCAGTTCCTGCGCGGCGGTGCTGCCCGCTTCGCGGATGTGGTAGCCGCTGATGCTGATGGTGTTCCACAGCGGCAGTTCATTCGTCCCGAATTCAACAGTATCCGTGACCAAACGCATGCTCGGTTTGGGGGGGAAGATGTATTCTTTTTGGGCGATATACTCTTTCAAAATATCGTTCTGGGTGGTTCCCGCCAGTTTTTTGCGGGGGATGCCGCGTTTATCGGCAACGGCGATGAACATCGCCCAGATGATGGCGGCGGGGCTGTTGATGGTCATGCTGGTGGAAACTTTGTCCAGCGGCAACCCGTCCAGCAGCACTTCCATATCACGCAGGCTGGAAATGGCGACGCCGCACTTGCCGAATTCGCCCACCGCTTCCGGCGCGTCGGTGTCGTACCCGTACAGGGTGGGCATATCAAAGGCGATGGACAGCCCGGTTTGTCCCTGTTCCAGCAGGTATTTGAAGCGCCGGTTGGTTTCTTCGGCGGTGCCAAACCCGGCGAACATGCGCATCGTCCACAATTTGCCGCGATAGCCGGTGGCATGCACGCCGCGCGTGTAGGGGTATTGACCGGGATAGTTTTCTTTTTCGAGGTAATCGGCGGCGGAAAGGGAAGTGGGGGTGTACAATCGTTTTATGGGGCGTGAAGAGGTGGTGATGAACTTCTCGGCGCGCTCAGGGCGCTTGTCGAGCGTTTTTTTCAGGGTGGTTTCTTCCCATTCTTTCCTGCTTTCTTCCAATAGCGAAAAATCGTTATTGCTCATGACTTTCTCCCGGTGCGAATTTTGGGCGCGAACGGCAATGTTTCCCAATGCGGTTTATGTGGTTGCCTCACAAAAAAATAAACAATAGCAGAGCACAATACACAAAAAAGTGTACCATGCTCTGTATTATAGTACAAAGTTTTTGATTGTTACAAAAGGAAAGTGTTATCCCAGCACATCTTCCACTTTGTTCATCAGCTCCAGCGGGCTGAAGGGTTTGGTGAAGTAGCCATCCGCGCCGACTTCTTTGCCGCGTTCGATGTCTTCTTCTTTGTCCAGCGCGGTCAACATCAGAATGTGCGCGTTTTTTGTGCGCTCATTCGCTTTCAGTTGGCGGCAGGTTTCAAACCCGTCAATGGAACTGTTGGGCATCATGACATCCAGAAAGATGAGGTCGGGCTGGTGTTCGATGGCGACTTCCAGCGCCTCATCTCCCGATGCGGCTTCCAGAATTTGGTAATCGCCAATACGGATGGTGACATTCACCAATTCTCTGATTTTCGCTTGGTCATCGACAATTAAAATTTTCTTCATTGTTGGTCTCCCGTTTATTTACTTAAAGCCAGTTTGATGCGGCTGATATATTCTTCTGTGCTGAACGGTTTGGTGATGAAGTCAGTAGCGCCGAGCGAGAATGTTTTTTCAATTTGCGCCAATCCCGACCTGGCGGACACCACCACTACCGGGATGTCTTTGGTGGCGGGAATGGTCTTGATGCGTCGCAAAACATCTTCTCCGGTCATTTTGGGCAGCATCAAATCCAGAATAATCAAATCCGGGTGGTGTTTCAAAATTTGAGCCAATCCCTCTTCGCCGTTGACGGCGGTGAGCACCTGGAACGATTCCGCTTCCAGCAACCGTTGTTGTATTTCTAATATACTCGGTTCGTCTTCAATAATCAAGACCGTGGCGACACCCGGCACGAGCGGCAGGGTGAAGGTGATAGTCGTTCCTTCCCCTTTTTGGCTCACCAGCCAGATTTTCCCGCCATGCGATTCAATGATGTGCTTGACGATGACCATCCCCAGCCCGGTGCCTTCAATGGCGGTGGAGCTGGCATCGGCGCGCCAGAATTTTTCAAAGACGTGTTTTTGTTCATCCAGAGACATCCCGATGCCGTTATCTTTCACGGCAACGTGCAGATTGACCGGCGTGCGGGTCACGGTCACGGAAATTTCGCCCCCGCCCGGCGAATATTTGATGGCATTCGACAGAAGGTTGTTGAGCGTTTGCGTCAGGCGGGCTTCGTCCACGCTCAATTCAACCCATTCGTCCGGTTCATGTAAAATGATGTTGTGTTTGTTGGTGCGGGATTGCCACTCCCGCACTTGTTTCACAAAAATATCGCGCGGGTTCATTTTGACGGGGGTGATGGGGAAGGCAGCGCCCGCTTCAATTTTTGAGACATCCAGCAAATCGGAGACCAGATTGGCGAGATGAACCGCCTGCTCATGGATGTACCCCACAAATTTGCGGACTTCATCCGCAGAAAAGTCGGTGCGGAGCATCAGAAGTTCCGCATAGCCGCGCACGGTGGTGAGCGGACTGCGCAACTCATGCGCGGCAGTTCCCAGAAACTCGGTTTTCATGCGGTCTAATTCGCGCAGTTTTGAAATATCGCGCTGAATGCCGACCAGTTTGCTCACTTTGCCCTGCCGGTTAAAAATGGGCGCAATCGTCAAATCGGCGTCATAAACGCGCCCGTCTTTGCACTGATTTTTCATCTCCCCGCGCCATGTTTTGCCCGCCAAAACGGTGTGCCACATATCGGTATAAATGTGCGGCGATGTTTGTCCGGATTGCAGGATGGACGGATTTTCGCCGATGACTTCTTCCGGATAATAGCCGGTTAGGGTGGTGAATGCCGGGTTGACGTATTCTATGATGCCTTCCGCATCGGTGATGATGATGGCATCGCCGGCGGCGGCTAAAATCGCGTCGGTCTGTTCTTTCTGGGCGCGAATTTCCGCCGTGCGCTCTTCCACCTGTTCCGCCAGATTTTGGGCGTAGTTATTGACTTGCTGGAAGAGCATGGCGTTTTCAACGGCAACCCCCGCCTGCCTGCCGATGGCTTCCACCGTGTTTAAAATTTCAATTGCCGATTGAATTGGCTGGGTGTGGGTGATTAGCCCCAACACTCCCAACGGGTCGCCGCCACTGGTGAGCGGCACGGCAATGATGCCGGTGATGGATGTATCGAACCACGGCGGCGAGTGGAACGCTTCTCCGGCGAGGTTATTTGAAACCACCACCTTTTGCTCGGTCATCACTTTTTCCACCAACGCCGGCGTTTGTGTCAGTTCCGTTACGCCATCCGCCTGTGGAAAATTATGGGTGTATTGCAGAAACATATTTTCATCGGCGGGATTTAAGATGACCAGCGCCGCCGCGTCGGCTTCGGCGATGGTTTGCGCCGTTTGCATGATGTCCTGCGCCAGCGCGCTCAAGCTCAACTTGCTGCTCAACCGCCGGGATAAACGGTTGAGCAACGCCTGTCGTTTCAGCCGCCGCTCAACCTGTTCGTATAACCGGCTATTTTCAATGGCAATTCCCGTTTGCAGGGCGAAGCGGTTCAGCAAATCGAGGTCTGCCGGGTGGAATGGGGCATCCCCCGTGCGGAAGGTGACCATCGCGCCGATGACGCGATCCATGATGATGAAGGGGACGGCAATCATCGCGCCGCTCAGGGGTTGCTTTTCATGGGTGGGGCGGTTGATGATGACCCCTTCCTTGCTGTTGACGGCAAGTTCCGCGCCATTTTTCGCCGAAGCGGCAACGACGGGATTGTCGGTTTCATCCCGCTGAATGACGGTGCGCAGGGTTTGCATGTCGCGGGCGATGAGATAAATGGCGGTGAACTGAGCGTGCATCAGGTCGTTCACCCGCGCGGCGATGGCGCTCATCACTTTTTCGGTTTCCAGCGTGGAGGCGACATCACGGGCGCTGTTGAGCAGGGCGCGCAACTCTTCGGCGGTGCGTCGCGCCCGGCGGAAAAGGCGGGCGTTGTTGATGGCGGCGGCGACATGCTGCGCGAAAACATATGCCAATTCGCCCTGTTCCGGCGTGAAAGCGTCAATGGCGAAATTGTCCACTGAAATCTGCCCGATGATTTTGTCCTGCCAGATGATGGGCGTGCCAATCCATGAATGGATGGGCGATGTTCCTTCCCACAGCATGTACCGCGGGTCTTTATGCACGTCGCCGATGACGATGGGGCGGTGCGTGCGTTTCATTTCGTTGTACAGAACGTTGGTATCAATGGGGACTTCCACTTGGAAGATGGCTTGGTCTGCCCCGAAACCGCGCCCCGCTTCGAGCTTCAGCACGTTGGTGCGTTCCAGCATGATGGCGGCGCTGTCATACGGCACAACCGTTTCCAACTGCTCCAAAATCAAGTTCAGAACCGTATCCAGTTCCAACGTGCTGTTGACAATGTTGCTGACGTTTTGCAGGGTTTGAGAGATTTGACGCTGCTCTTTTTCCTGCCGCAGAAGCCGCAAATTTTCCAGAATGGCGGAACCGAGATTTGAAAAAGCGGCGATGGTCGGCACGATGTCGGCGGAGAGGTCTGCCGCGGTGATGACCAGCATGTGCGTGTTTTTTTTGTTCACGCGGATGGGGGCGATGATGCAATGGCGCACGCCTTTTGTGGTGTGGTCGGTGAGTAGCGGGGCGAAAAAAGCCTCAAATTCGGCGGGCGATAATTCGGTGAAAACTACGTCCCCGCGAGCGACCAGCGCCTCAAAAAAGGAAAGGGTTTGGACATCAATGGTGTGGTGGAGCAGGGCGCCGGTTTGGGCGGGCGTTATCGCGCCGAAGGGGGTGTTTTCATTCTGATAGGAAACATGGGTGACCAGCACTTGCGTTTGCCGGGCGGATAATTCGCCGCCAATAACAAAAAAGCCGAATTTACTCAAGCTTTCGGTCAGCACGGTGAGCACATATTCCGCCGATGATGCCTGGCGCAGGGCGAGGGTCGCTTCGTTCAGCAACTGCCATTCGCGGTATTCGGTTGTCGCACCATCCGGTTTATACGCCTGAGACATACTCGTCTGTTTCTTCCTCCGCTTCGGCTGCCGGAAGCGATATAGTGAAGGTTGTTCCTTTTCCAATCACGCTATCCACAAAAATCTGCCCGTGATGGTTTTCGATAATCTGTTTGGAAACGGATAAACCCAATCCCGTCCCTGATTTCCCGGCTCGTCCCGATTTTGTGGTGAAGAATGCATCAAAAATGTGGGGGATATTTTCCGGGGCGATACCCTGTCCGGTATCTGAAATTTGCAGCCGGACGGTGGCGCCGTTTTCATCTTCAACGCGGAGGGTGTTCAGCGTCAGAACGCCGCCGGTGGGCATGGCGTCAATGGCGTTGATGACCAAATTCAATATCACCTGCGAAATTTGAATGGGACTTCCGCAAATGGTGGTCGATTCCGATGTGAGCGCTTGCGTGACGTCAATATTGGCGTGTTTGATTTTGATTTCCAGAATGTGCAGCATTTCCTCAATGTGTTTATTGAGGTCGAAATATTCCGGCTTGTCGGTTTGGGCGCGTGAAAGGGAGACCATCTGCCGCAACAGCACATTTGCCCGGCGGGAAATGCTCAAAATGCGCTCAATGATATTGACCATCGTCGGGTCAATGGAATCGCGGCGGCGCAGAATAATTTGCGAATAGCCCAAAATCGGCGAAATGAGGTTGCTCAAATCGTGCGCTACGCTGGCGGCGAGCTGCCCCATCAAAATGAGACGGTCTGTGTGGCTGATTTGCGCCTGCTGCGCCTGCACCATCTCCGAGCGTTCCTTCTGTTCCTGATAGAGCCGGGCTAAATCGCGCGCGTATGCCAAATTTTGCGATTGTGTGATTTCCAATTGCTGTTTCAGTTGGTCAATGATGGCTTCCGTCTGCTGCCGCTGGCTGTGTTCCTCTTTCAGCTGCTCCATTTTGAGGCGGTTTTGAATTTCCAGCAGTTCTTTTCGGGCAGAGGGGAGGTCATCAATGGAAAAACGGGGGAATTCGAGCGTGACCATGCTCCCTTCCCCCAGAGTGGACGCAATGGACACCACGCCGTTGTGCAGGGCGACAATGCGATTGACGATGGATAACCCCAGCCCCATCCCCACCGCGTGGCGGGTGGTGTGTTCTTCCGCCTGGAAGAAAGGCTGGGAAATGTATTTCATATCTTTTTTCGAGATACCTTTGCCCGTATCGGCGATGGTGAGGCGGAAGGCGTCATCGGTGATGCTTCCGTTGACGGTGAGTGAGCCGCCGGGTTTATTGTATTGAATGCCGTTTTCCACCACGTGCCCGATGGCGGTGACCAGTTGTTTCCGGTTGCCGAGTACCAGCATCGGCTCGTCCGGCAAGTTCACCTCAATGTGGATGTTTTTTTCGTTGATGGAAGGCGTCAGCATCGTCAGCGATACCGCAATCACTTCGGACAAGTCCACCGCTTCCACTTCAATCTCTTTTAAATCATCCACCGAAGCGTCGATGAGATTGTTGACCGTGTGCCGCAGCTTTTCGGATGAGCGGAGAACGCTATCGAGCACGGATTTGGTTTGGTCGTCCAAGTTGCCCGCAATTTGCCCCAGCATAGAGGTGAAACCGATGATGCTGGCGAGCGGGGTGCGCAGTTCATGCGCCGCAAGGTGCAAAAATTCCTCGCGCATGGTATTAACGCGCTCTTCCCACGTCACATCGTGCAGCACCAGTACCCAACCTTCGTCGGGCAGGGGGGCAGATTGGAAGGTGATGGTGCGCGGCACGGGGTGTTCAAGATGGAGTTGACGGGTGAAGTTTTGGCGTTCCGGGGCGTGCAGACGAGTTAAAAATTCGGGAACATCATCCCCAATCAAAAATTCACTCAATTCGCAATGGGTCAATTTTTCGATGGTGCGCTCGAAAAGGTCGGCGGCGGCGGGGTTGGCTTCTTGCACGGTCAGAGACTTGTCCACCACCAGCACGCCATCGCTCATGCTGGCAAAGGCGGCTTCCAGCTTTTTGTAGGTGAGTTGCAATGCCTCGCGTTTTTTGCGCTCTTGTTTATACAGCGCAACCATATCCTGCCCGTATTGCATTGCTTGGCGATAGGCAAGGTCTATCTGGTCTATATCTCTATCTTCAAACGATGTGTTTTTCTCACTCATCTGCCGGCTTTTCGTACAATTCAATTAGTACGCCATGCGTACTTTTGGGATGAACAAAAACATATTTTTGCCCGTGACTGCCCACGCGGGGCGTATCTTCGATGATGCGCAGACCTTTGGCGGCGAAATCCGCCATTGCCTGTTCAATATCATCCACTTCCACGCAAAGGTGATGAATCCCCTCGCCGCGTTTGGCGAGAAATTTGCTCACGCCGGTATCGGGCGCGGTGGGCTGCAACAGTTCAATTTCGCTGCCGTCGCCCAATGGCAGGAAGGCAACTTTTACCGATTCGGCGGGCACGTCTTCTACCCGGTCAAGCGGTAAACCAAGCGCGTGATGGTAGACCTCCAAAGCTGTATTGATATTTTCCACCACAATGGCAATATGGTCAAGTTGCATAGACAACCCCCTTAAGCGATTCTCGGTATTTAATGCGGAAACTTTAGTAAAGTTCACGTAAAGAATTTACGTTAAATTAATGTGGTCGGTTGATATTCACCCCAAACGTCGCGCAGGGTGTTGCTGATTTCGCCGGTGGTGGCATACGCTTCCACCGCCGAAAGGATGTGCGGCATCAGATTTTCGGTGCCGCGTGCCGCCTCGGCGAGCCGGGTGAGCGCGGCATTCACGGCGGCGTTGTCCCGGCGGGCGCGCAGGGCGGCGAGTTTTTCCGCCTGCATCTGCTGAATGGTTTCGTCCACCCGCAAAATTTCCGGTTTGATTTCCTCGTCCACTTTGAACCGATTCACGCCCACCACCACCTGCGTATTGCTGTCAACATCCTGCTGGAAGCGGTATGCCGCCGATTGAATTTCCTGCTGCATGAACCCGCTTTCAATTGCCGCCAGCGCGCCGCCCATCGCATCAATTTTGGCGATGTATTCTCCGGCGCGTTTTTCGATTTCGTCGGTCAGATATTCGATGTAGTAGCTGCCCGCCAGCGGGTCAACTGTATCGGCGACGCCGCTTTCGTAGGCGATGATTTGCTGGGTGCGCAGGGCGACGCGCGCGGTCTCCTCGGTGGGCAAGCCGAGCGCCTCATCGAGCGAGTTGGTGTGCAGGCTTTGCGTGCCGCCCAGCACCGCCGCCAGCGCCTGAATGGTCACCCGGGCGACGTTGTTGGTCGGCTGCTGCACGGTGAGCGTGCTGCCGCCGGTTTGGGTGTGGAATCGCAAGCGCCAGCTTTTTGAATCTTTCGCCCCGAAACGGTCGCGCATGATTTTCGCCCATAAACGGCGTGCGGCGCGATATTTGGCAACTTCTTCCAAAAAATTGTTGTGCGCGTTGAAGAAAAAAGACAGTTGTTTGGCAAAATCATCCACCGATTGCCCGGCGTTGATTGCCGCTTCCACGTAGGCGATGGCATTCGCCAGCGTGAACGCCACCTCCTGCACGGCGGTGCTGCCCGCCTCGCGGATGTGATAGCCGCTGATGGAAATGGTGTTCCAGCGGGGAAGGTTCTCTTTGCAATAGCCGATGATGTCGGTGATGAGCCGCATGGATGGGGCAGGAGGGAAGATATATGTGCCGCGCGCGACATATTCTTTCAAAATATCGTTCTGAACCGTGCCGCGCAGTTTGTGCGGGGGTACACCCTGCTTTTTCCCCACGGCGATATACATCGCCAGTAAAATGGATGCGGGCGCGTTGATGGTCATGCTGGTGGAAACTTTATCCAGTGGAATGCCGTCCAGCAGGGTTTCCATATCTTCCAGCGACGAAATGGAAACGCCGACTTTGCCCACTTCCCCTTCGGCGAGCGGGTCGTCGGCGTCATAACCCAATTGGGTGGGCAAATCGAAGGCGGTACTCAAGCCGGTTTGTCCCGCTTCCAGCAGATATTTGAAGCGGTGGTTGGTTTCTTCCGCCGTGCCGAAGCCGGCATACTGCCGCATCGTCCAAAATCTGCCGCGATACATCGTCGGTTGCACGCCACGGGTGAACGGATACTCGCCGGGGAAACCGAGTTCGTGCAGATAGTGCGCCTCCGCATCGGCGCGGGGGAGCGCCAATCGCGTCACCGGAATGCCGGAATCGGTGGCGAAGGTTTCTTTTCGTTCCGGAAAACGCTTCAGCGTGCTTTCCAGAATATTGACTGCCCATGCATTGAATTTTTGCTTGATTGTTTCTGTCATCGCCATTGTTGACCTCTTTTGATGGTTGATTGGTTAATTGGAGATTGGTCATTGAAGTTGAAGCGCCAATCTCTGATTACCAATCTCCGGATTCCAACTTACGGATACACCCGCCCCAGCGTGCGCGGGAAGGGATTGGTTTCTCGGACGTGATGAATGCCGCAAATCCAGGCGACGGTACGCTCGACGCCCAGCCCGAAGCCGCTGTGCGGCACACTGCCGTATTTTCGCAAATCCAAATACCATTTAAAAGCGTCTTCCGGCAGGTTGTCGTGCTTGATGCGCTTCAACAGCAATTCCGGGTCGGAAATGCGTTCGCTGCCGCCGGTGATTTCGCCGTACCCTTCCGGCGCGAGCAAATCCACGCTTTTGCACACTTCCGGGCGACCGTGCCACGGTTCCATGTAAAACGCTTTGACCGCCGTCGGGTAGCCGTACACAAAGATGGGACGGTCGTACAATTTGGTCAGCGCCGTTTCATGCGGCGAGCCGAAATCGTCGCCCCATTCCAGCGCCAGCAACGCTTTTTGTTCGGGGTCATCGGTGTTGGCGCGGAGTTCCTCCAGCTTTTCAACGGCTTCATCGTATGATATGCGCGGGAAGGGGGGCACAACATTTTCCAATTTGCTGATGTCCCGTTCCAGCAAATCCAATTCGGGGCGGCGTTCTTTCAGCACCCGCTGGACAACATAGCTGATGAATCGCTCTTCCATGTCCATCAATCCGTCCAAATCCTGATAGGCGGTTTCCGGCTCCACCATCCAAAATTCGGTCATGTGGCGGCGGGTTTTGCTTTTTTCCGCGCGGAAGGTGGGACCGAAGGCATACACTTTTCCAAACGCGAAGATGTTGGCTTCATTATAAAGCTGTCCCGTTTGCGCCAGATAGACCGGTTCGCCGAAATAATCCACCTCAAACAGCGTGGTTGTCCCTTCGCCCGCCGCCGGGGTGAAAATGGGGGTGGACATTTCCACATACCCTTGCCCGTCGAGCCAGTCGCGGATGGCGCGCATGATGAGCGCGCGGATGCGCAACGTCGCCCACTGTTTCCGCGAGCGAATCCACAGGTGGCGGTTTTCCATCAAAAAATCCACCCCGTGTTCTTTGGGCGTGATGGGATAATCTTCCGCAACTTGCACGGTTTCCAAATGCGAGACATCCAATTCATACCCGGCGGGGATGCCTTTGGCACGCGGCTCAGCTTTGACCGTGCCGGTGACGATGAGGGACGATTCCTGCGTCAGCCGTTTTCCGGCTTCAAATACCTCCGGCGATACGTTCGGTTTGAAAACCACGCCCTGAATTTGCCCGCTGCCGTCGCGGATTTGCAGAAATTGCAGTTTCCCTTTGCCGGTTTTGCGGTATAACCAGCCTTGCAGCGTGACCGTTTCGCCAACGTGGTCGGCAATATTTTCGATGCGGATTATTTGTGCCATGGAATGCTCCTTGTTTTTTGGTTGTTGGTTTTCAGTCGTCAGTTGTCGGTTTTCAGAAAGCTGAAAGCTGAAAGCTAAACGCTACTGAATCAACACTTGCTCCAGCACTTCATCCAGCGTTTCCACCGGAATGAAGTTCAGATGGCGGCGAATGCGGTTCGGGATTTCCACCAAATCTTTTTTGTTCTGCGCGGGGATGATGACATCGGTGATGCCCACCCGATACGCCGCCATCGCTTTGGCGCGCAAGCCGCCGATGGGCAATACTTTGCCGCGCAGGGTGATTTCGCCGGTCATGGCAATTTTGCGGTTGACCGGCTTTCCGGAAAAAGCGGAAATGATGGCGGTGGCAGTGGTCACTCCTGCGCTGGGACCATCTTTCGGGGTGGCGCCCTCCGGGACGTGGAGGTGGATGTCGGTATTTTCAAAGCGGGCGGTGTCGATGCCGTACTTTGCGGCGTTGGTTTTGGTGTACGACAGTGCCGCCTGCACCGATTCCTGCATCACATCGCCGAGTTGCCCGGTGAGTTGCAGGTTGCCTTTGCCGTCGTACAGGGTCACTTCCACCGACAGAATATCGCCCCCGGCGGGTGTCCATGCCAACCCGGTTGCCACCCCGACCACGTCTTCTTTTTCCAAGAATGAATCGGGGAAACGGGGCGGACCCAGATATTTTTCCACCGATTTCGCGGTGACGGTGCGCGCCGGTTTTTTGTTTTGCGCCAACCGGCGCACCACTTTGCGGCAAATCTTGCCGATTTCACGGTCGAAATTTCGCACGCCGGCTTCATAGGTATACAGCCGAATAATCTGCTGGAGCGCGTCCCGGGTGAAGCGGAGTTCCTGCTCGTTCAAGCCGTGTTCCTCAAAATGGCGCGGAATGAGAAATTGGTTGGCAATGGCGATTTTCTCTTCATCAATATAGCCGGAAAATTCGATGATTTCCATCCGGTCGAGCAGGGCAGGGGGGATGGTATCGGTTTGGTTGGCGGTGGTGATGAACAGCACCCGCGACAAATCGTAGGGTAAATCGAGATAGTGGTCGGAAAAGGCGTTGTTTTGTTCCGGGTCAAGCACTTCCAGCAGGGCGGC
>JAJRSQ010000046.1 GCA_024278725.1 Chloroflexota bacterium | reverse complement strand
ATTCACGCTGATTGCAGGACTTTGCGCGGCGTCCATTCTGCGGGTGAATGCACCGACGGGCGCAAAATACGGTCATTTCACCTGGGTGGTGATGCTCGCCATTGCCCAACTCAGCGCCCTGCTGATATTTCTGCCGCTGCCGCCAACCCGACAAGCCCTGCTGATACTGGTTGCGTTTTACGTGTTCACCGGCGTGGCAATCAGCCGGTTGCAACGGCGCATTTCGCGGCGCACCCTGCTCGAATACGGGGCGCTCGCCGGTATCGGGCTGGCAATCATCGGCTGGGTGGGCAGATAGTTGCAACAAAAAAACGTCGGGAAATCCCGACGTTTTTTTATGCCGCAGCCTCGAAATTAATGCAGAATTTGGCTCAAGAATAACTTGGTGCGTTCTTTTTTGGGATTGGTGAAGAACACATCCGGCGTCGCTTCTTCGACGATGCGCCCCTCGTTCATAAAAATGACGCGGTCGGCAGCGTTGCGGGCAAAGCCCATTTCATGGGTGACCACAATCATGGTCATCCCTTCTTTTGCCAATTGCATCATCACGTCCAGCACCTCTTTAATCATCTCCGGGTCAAGGGCGGAAGTCGGCTCATCGAACAACATAATTTTCGGGTTCATTGCCAGAGCGCGGGCAATGGCAACTCGTTGCTGCTGCCCACCGGATAACTGACCGGGGTACACATCCGCTTTTTCGGGAATACCGACCCGCTCAAGTTGCGCGCGTGCAACCTTCTCCGCTTCCTTTCGGGAGCGTTTGCGCACCACTGTCTGCGCCACAGTGACATTTTCCAGCGCGGTCAGGTGGGGGAACAGGTTAAATTGCTGGAAAACCATCCCCACTTCGCGCCGAATGGCATTGATGTCTTTGCTTTTGTGGCTGAGACGTTTGCCATCCACGATGATTTCCCCCGCCGTGGGGGTTTCCAGATGGTTGATACAGCGCAACATGGTTGATTTGCCGGAGCCGCTGGGACCGATGACCACCACCACTTCACGGGGCATCACTTCCAAACTGACTCCGTTCACCGCTTTCACATGCCCGAAATGCTTATCGACATTTTTCAAAATAATGATAGGTTCGTTTTTATCACTCATCTGTGCTCAACCTCCGTTCCATGGATTTCACGCCAATGGACAGCAATACGGTCATGGTCAGATACATAAATGCGAGCAGGGTATATGTTTTGAGATACTGGAAGGAACTGGCGGCATAAAGTTTACTGAGCTGAGTCATATCTCGCACGCCAAGCACGGAGATGAGCGATGATTCTTTGAGCATGGCGATGAAATCGTTACCCAGAGGCGGCAACACACGCCGCACCGCTTGCGGCAGGATGATGTAGCGCATCGCCTGCACATACGACATCCCCAGCGACCGGGCGGCTTCCATTTGCCCCCGCCCGATGGATTCAATCCCCGCGCGGAAAATCTCCGCTTCAAAGGCACCATAGCTGATTGCCAGCGCGAAGGTTCCACGGACGGAGAAATCCACTTGCCGCACGGAGAGCAACGACAACGCATTTTCGGGGGCAAGCAGGTGTATTTGGGTCAGCCAATCGCCCAAAAGGTTGATACCGTTGATAGCCGGCGGGGTGACCACGAAGGCGACATACAGAATATTCACCAGAATGGGAATGCCGCGCATAATGTTGACGTACAAAGTTGTCAGGTTATAAAATATCGGGTTTTTCGACACGCGCCCAAGCCCGGTGAACAACCCGATGACCACTGCCAACGCATATCCGGTCAGTGTAACGCGGATGGTCATAGCAATGCCGTCTTTCAAAAACCGGAAAATATCGCTATAAGTTTCATCAATAAAAAATGAGTACCCAAGAAATAATGCACTCAATAGAATAATCAAAAACCACCAGGGAAGTCCTGACATCGTATCAATAAATACTCCCTGGCGGCTACGAGATGTTGTATCTGTCGGTGGCATAACTTTCACCTCGGTTGGTGTGGGTTTGAATGAAAAATGGGTGCAGAGGTTTCCCCCTGCACCCAAACATCTAAAACGGTTATTGTTGGATGTCGTCGTAGGTGAGTTTGAATTTGTCAGAGAAGTATTTCTCCGCCAATTGATCCAGTGTGCCGTTGGCGCGTAATTCTGCCAGAGCAGCGTTGATGGGTTCCACCAAATCGCTCCCTTTCGGGAAGATGAAGCCCAGTTCGTCACTCGACAGGGATTCGCCCACCAGTTTGAGGCTATCGGCGTTGACGCCCACATAGCCTTGACCGGCGGTTTCGTCCATCAGCACCATGTCCACGTCACCGGCGAGCAGCGCCTGCACTGCCAATCCGAAGTCATTGAAGGACACGACGCGCTCTTCGCCGACCAGTTCCACGGCGGTCAGATAGTTCGTCGTCCCCACTTGCGAGCCGACCAGCAGGTCGGGGTTCGCTTTGAATTCTTCTGCCGTGGCAAAGCGGTCTTCATCTTTGCGCACCAGCATCCGCTGTTCAATGTTGATGTAGCCGTCGGAGAAGTCTACCACTTTGGCGCGGTCTTCGGTGATGGTGATGCCGTCCGCCGCCATGTCAAACTGTCCCGCAGAGACGGCAGCAATCATACCATCCCATGCCGCTTCGACATATACCGGTTTACAGTTCAGCAGTTCGCACATCGCGTCAATGGCTTCGTAATCCCAGCCGCCCGGTTCGCCGGTTTGCAGCGAAATGTAGTTGAAGGGGAGGTAGGCATTTTCCACCGCCACCGTGATTTCACGCCCGCCCAAGTCAGGCAGGGCGGATGAAGATGAGTCTGCCCCGTATGCACCTTCGCCAATGTCGTCGTAGGTGAGGTTGAATTTGTCGGAGAAATATTTGTCCGCCAGTTTATCCAGCGTGCCGTTGGCGCGCAGTTCTGCCAGAGCAGCGTTGATGGGTTCCACCAAATCGCTCCCTTTCGGGAAGATGAAGCCCAACTGGTCGCTAGAGAGGGATTCGCCCACCAGTTCGAGGCTATCGGCGTTGACACCCACGTAGCCTTGACCGGCGGTTTCATCCATCAGCACCATATCCACGTCACCGGCGAGCAGCGCTTGCACTGCCAACCCGAAGTCATTGAAGGACACAACGCGCTTTTCACCGACCAAATCTACGGCGGTCAGGTAGTTCGTCGTCCCCACTTGCGAGCCGACCAGCAGGTCAGGATTCGCTTTGAATTCTTCTGCCGTGGCAAAGCGGTCTTCGCCTTTGCGCACCAGCATGCGCTGTTCAATGTTGATGTAGCCGTCGGAGAAGTCTACCACTTTGGCGCGGTCTTCGGTGATGGTGATGCCGTCCGCCGCCATGTCAAACTGACCATTCGAGACGGCGGCAATCATGCCGTCCCACGCCGCTTCGACGTATACCGGCGTACAGTTCAGCAGTTCGCAGATTGCGTCAATGGCTTCATAATCCCAGCCACCCGGTTCGCCGGTTTGCAGCGAAATGTAGTTGAAGGGAAGGTAGGCATTTTCGATTGCCACGGTGATTTCACGTCCGCCTAAATCGGGCAAGGCGGCAGCGGCTTTATTTTCGGGCCAGACGGGCACGAAGGCGCCGTTCTGAATCTGCACTACCCCGATTTTCGGGTCGGCGCAGTCGCCGTTTTCGTTACAGGTGATCGTCCCGGTAATCCCGTCCAAACCTTGCGTGGTGTACAATGCGT
>JAJRSQ010000045.1 GCA_024278725.1 Chloroflexota bacterium | reverse complement strand
GAAATGGGGGTGCGGCTGGTTCATATTTCCACTGATATGGTTTACGACGGCACGCACGCGCCCTATTCCCCCGATGCGCCTCCCGCGCCAAACACCCCGTATGGGACATCAAAAGCCGCCGCGGAACTCGCCGTGGCGAACATTCACCCCGCCGCAGCCATCGTGCGCACCTCGCTCATTTACGGGCTGGAAGAGATGGATCGCGGGACGGCGGGGTTTGTGCGGCGGTTGGATGCCGGTGGCTCCCTCACCCTTTTTCAAGACCAAATTCGCCAGCCTGTTTGGGTGGAAACCCTTTCGGAAGCGTTGCTGAGGCTGGCAACCGGGCATCGGCATTTGCGGGGCGTGTGGCACGTTGCGGGCAGGCAGGTGCTCAGCCGCGCCGACTTCGGGGAGCGTCTGCTCGATTGGTGGGGCATCGGGCATCGGGCGCGGGTGCGGCGGGGGTTCGCCGCCGATTTGCCATTTCCCACCCCGCTCGACTTGCGGCTGGAAATTTCGGCGGCGGAAGCGGCGCTCGGTATGGTGTTTCCGGGGGTTGACACCGTGCTGGAAATTTGTCAATCGCGCCAATCGTGATAAAATATCGGCAGTTATGCGCCCGTAGCTCAATGGATAGAGCATCAGTCTTCGGAACTGACGGTTGGGGGTTCGAGTCCCTCCGGGCGTGCTTTTTGAAATTCAAGGTGGCGTTTACAGTAGCCCGCCACCGTTTCGTTCTTGTTTTTCGCCAATATAGCCCCCAAACACTCAAAAAAGCCCCCTTTTAATTTTCAGCATAGTTTTCAACAAGACCATCAGCAACAAGTTAAGGACATTTGACGATTGTCAAATGGTACGCCAAACAAAACCCCCGCCCCCCTCCCGAATGCAGTGACCGCCGTGCCCCTTTTTCGATGAACGTATTGATAATTTTTAACCCGGCTTTGGTGGCGTGGAACGCCCGCAAGCGCCCGGCGTGACGCGGATGGCGGCGAGCAGATTTGCGCGCAAAGACATCATCCATGCGCGACGAATGACCACGGTCGCATTTCTGCGACGCGGCATAACGATAAGAATTAGCCATTTCGCTTCTCCTATTCTGTTGATTTCCGTAAGTGGAATTTATCGGCACGGGCGGGGTTGCCCGTGGGGAAAAAGAAACGGGTGAACCGGAATTCCGGTTCACCCGTCAAAATACGTGTGTTTGTGCCCTCAGGCAGATTTAAAAGAAGTTAGAGAAAGTTGACCCACGGTTGAGTCACAGCATTGCAAAGCCGCTTGTCACCGGTCCAAAATTGTGTTTGCAGGGTTTCTGCCAATGCCAGATAAAAACTATCGTAGGCAGCAGCCCGGTTGAGCTTCCGCGTCCATTCGTATGCCAAGTGGACTTGTTGCTCGTCCGGCGTAACCAATTGCACTTGCAGTAGCAACGCCAATTGCAATGCCTCCATTCCTTGTTCCGCTGTGAGAACCTTGAAATGTACGGCTTTGTTGAAAGCTGAAGTCAACTCGAATACCCACAGGGACGGCGCATACAATTCGACGCCGTTCTGCATCCACTCGGTCATTTTTGCAATGTATTCCGATTGGCGCTCGCCGGGCAGGATGAGTTTATAGGCAAAGCTCGCATCAACTACCAACGAGATTGTCATCGCGTGCCTCTAAATCTTCACGTGCAGCGTGCCACAATGCGTCAACATCCACAGGCGGCCCGATGGTTTGGTTTAAGGCTTGATGCTTTGCCAACCAAAATTGCCATTGTTTTAAATTCGGCTCCGCGTCCAATTGTTGCAAGTGGGCGTAATCTTCTATACTGACAATGACCGCTTTTGGTTTTCCGCGAGACGTTAAAATGATTCGCTCTTTACCGAACGCAACCCGATTGATCAGTTCGGAAATATCTCGTTTTACCTGTCCGATGCTAACCTGTGTATCCATACTGCGCCACTCCAAAAGTTGCACTATCCTGATATAGATTATATTGCAACGCACACGGTTTGTCAATCGCCAATTCACTCCAAGAATTAGCCATTTCGCTTCTCCTATTCTGTTAATTTCCGGGTAGTGGTATTTTTGACAACCGGTTGTCATTGCGAGCGTAGCGAAGTTGAAAATGCCCGAAGGGTGCAATATGAGACGGGTTCACAGCCGAAACTCATCATTTTTAAATCAAAAAAAGTCAAAATGAGAATTGCTGGTGTAGAAAAATACGGTATTGACAGCAGTCGTTTTTCATGATAGACTACTCGCAATCGTTTGCGCAAACGTTTGCGAGCGAACCCTATGCCTAACAACACAATTTGGAGGTGTATCATCGCAACGATGCGAGATGTTGCGGAAAGAGCCGGGGTTTCAATTACATCGGTGTCGCACTTCATCAACAACTCCCGTCCCATCAGCGAACCGCTAAAAGAACGAATTGCATTGGCTATGGCTGAACTTGATTTTCACCCTAATGCGTTGGCTCGTAGTTTGCGGTTGAAGCAAACAAAAAGCGTGGGTATCATTGTCCCGGACAGCTCCAACCCTTTCTTTGCCGATGTAACCCGTAGTATTGAAAAAGCACTGTTCACCCATCATTACAACGTCATTCTGGGTAATTCCGACGGCGATTTGGACCGAGCATTATTGTATCTTAAAGTTATGACCGAACGCCAAGTTGACGGATTGATATTTATTGATGTTGGTGCTTCCGGCGATGTATTGAATACTGCTTTGCGCAGTTTAAACATCCCGGTAATATTGATTGACCGCATTGTGCCGGGGGTTGAAGTTGATTACGTGACCGTCACAAATACTCAAGGCGGTTTTGATGCGACCCGGCATTTAATCTCGTTGGGACACCGCCGCATCGCCTGTCTCACCGGTCCGCAAAGTTTAACCGCCAGTATGGAGCGCCTGACCGGTTATCGGCAAGCATTAAAAGAAGCAAACATCACGCCAGACGAAAATCTGATTTATACCGGTAATTTTCAATTTGAAAGCGGATACGAAGGCGCCCGCCAATTGTTGAGTCGGTCACCGCGCCCCACTGCTATTTTTGCCTGCAATGATTTAATGGCGGTTGGAGTGATGCGAGCTGCCGCCGAACTTGGGTTCGCCGTTCCGGCTGAATTATCGGTGGTTGGCTTTGATGATATTCCCCTGGCTAAGTTTAGCGCACCCGCGCTGACCACTATCGCCCAGCCCACAGAACAAATCGGTATTTTAACCGCCAATCGTTTCTTAAGGCGTATGCAAAATCAAGATTTACCCCCTGAACAACAAATTCTGGAAACTGAACTGCTCATCCGGCAGACAACTGCCCCTGTACCAACAAAAAGAGGATAGTATTGATGGTAAAACCGCTTGTAGTTGTTGTTGGTAGTTTGAATATGGATTTAGTCGCTCGTTCGCCGCACATTCCTCAACCGGGCGAAACAATCATTGGCGGCAAATTATATATGCTCCCCGGCGGAAAAGGAGCCAACCAAGCCGTGGCTGCGGCACGCTTGGGTGCTCCCACTGCAATGGTAGGGAAGGTTGGGCAAGATGCGTTTGCTACGCCGTTGCTGGAAAATCTTGCCGCTGCCAAGATTGATCACAGCTTTGTGCAACAAGATGCCACCAGTGCAACCGGTGTCGCGTTGATTGTGGTTGATGATGCCGGGGAAAATAGCATTGTGGTCACACCCGGCGCCAACCACAACCTTTCCCCTGCCGATGTTATGGCAGCGGAGACAGCCATCGCCGGGGCTAAAGTGTTGTTGTTGCAATTGGAAGTCCCGTTGGAGACCGTTTGCAAAGCAGCTCAACTGGCTCAAGCACATGGTGTCACCGTCATTCTTAATCCGGCACCGGCACAGACGTTGCCCCCCGAATTACTGAACGCGGTTGATATTCTCATCCCTAACGAAACCGAAACTGAAATATTGACGGGTATGCCGGTCAACAACCGAACTGAGGCGGAAGCGGCAGCCGCCAAACTCCGCGGTCGTGGCGTTGCCACCGTCATCCTGACCTTGGGGTCTAAAGGGGCACTGCTGGTTGACGGCAGTCAGAGTGTGTTGGTGCCGCCTTTCAATATCATCCCGGTTGATACAACCGCTGCCGGCGATGCTTTTGTTGGCGGGCTTGCCGTTGCGCTGGCGGAAGGAAAATCGCTACCGGAGGCAGTTCGCTGGGGCAATGCAGCCGGTGCGTTGGCTGCTACAAAATTAGGGGCGCAGCCCTCGCTCCCTGACCGTGAAACGTTAACGGCTAAATTGAATGAATGAGAAAAACAACCGGACTTACGTAATTAAAGGATGAAACCGAATAATTTTTATCACGAATGGCGCAACTAAACGAAATTCACCATTTTTTCATTTGTGATATTCGAGCATTGGTGCAATTCGTGATGTTCCATTTTAACTGCGCAAGTCCTGAACAAATAACCAAGCATCAGGAAAGGACCAACATTGTGAAAAAAACAGGTATCTTGAACCAACCTATCTCTAACGTCATTGCCGGATTAGGGCACACCGATACGGTGGTTATAGCAGACGCCGGCTTGCCGATCCCCGCGACAACCAAACGAATTGATTTGGCGCTGACGAAAGGGCTTCCCTCTTTTTTAGATACCTTGCGTGTGGTTTTAAGTGAAATGCACCTTGAAAAAGTGATTATCGCCGAAGAGATGACCACTGTTAGCCCTGAACTTTATCAAGATATTCAAAAAATTATGGATGAGATTCCCATTGAGCTTTGCACACACACCATTTTCAAAGCGATGACGGCGGAGGCTAAAGCGGTCATCCGTACCGGCGAATTTACGCCTTACGCCAATATTATTCTGGTTTCCGGAGTGATTTTTTAATGGGTTGGATAGTTGGCTGGTGGCGCAAATTACCCATCTGCCGGCAAGAGGTGCGAGATGAAAATTGATTTCAAGACGCTATCACAAAAATATGGATTGGTCATTGTTTTTCTGATGCTTTGTTTGGGATTAGGTCTACTCACCGACCGATTTTTAACCGTGAGCAACATGGTCAACGTCCTGCGTCAATCAACCATCAATGGCATTATCGCAATCGGAATGACCTATGTCATTTTAACCGCCGGGATTGATTTATCGGTGGGTTCGATTTTGGCATTGACCGGGGTCGTGACCGCCAGTTTGTTACAAAGCGAAGGTGTATCGGTTCCGCTTGCCATCGTCGCCGGCTTAACGTTGGGTGCGTTGCTAGGATTGGTCAATGGCGTTATCATCACCCAATTTAAGGTTCCGCCGTTTGTAACCACCCTGGGGATGATGACCATTGCACGCGGTTTGGCATTAACCTTCACCGAAGGTCGCCCGATTACCGGTTTACCGGATGGCTTTCGCACTATCGGAACCGGCTCGCTTGGTTCCATCCCTATGCCTATTTTCATTGCGTTAATTGCTTTTCTGTTGGGCTATATAGTGCTCAATCATACCACTCTCGGCGAATATATTTTCGCGCTGGGTAACAACCCTGTTGCCGCTCGATATGCCGGTATCAACACCAATGTTTACATCATATTTGTCTATATTGTAGCCGGTATTTTAGCTGCCCTAGCCGGAATGATTTTGATTGCCCGTCTTAACTCCGCTCAACCAACAGCCGGTTTGGCTTACGAATTTGATGCAATTGCCGCAGTTGTTGTGGGTGGCACCAGTTTTTCCGGCGGGGAAGGGAGCTTGTGGGGCACGTTATTGGGGGTACTGGTGATTGCGGTACTCAATAACGGGCTTAATTTGCTCAATGTTTCTTCCTTCTATCAACCGGTAGTAACCGGGGTAGTCATTGCCTTGGCGCTTCTCTTTTATAAATTGCTTCGACGTTAATATCAACCAAACACATTAAATCTTGTGAAAGGGGGTGATGGTCTAAAAGTAAATATACGGATTTCAGCAAGACTGCTAGACCTTAGACAGACCAATTTAAGTTGTTCTCAGTGAGAGGAGAAAAATGTCAAAATTAAAAGTTGTTCTCAGTTTATTTCTGATTAGCATTTTGTTTGTGTTTACCGCTTGCAGTAGCGGGGAAACACCCACACCCACCACATCCGCCGAGCCAACCGCCACCGTTGATAGTGGCGCTCAAAAAGAAACACCCGCCGAACCGGCTGTCGCTGACAAGGGTATAACTTTGGGCTTATCGCTCTCCACCCTCAACAATCCTTTCTTCGTCACTCTGAAAGAGGGTGCGGAAGCCGCCGCTGCGGAAGCCGGGGTTAAACTCATTGTGGTTGACGCCCAAGACGACCCTGCCAAAGAAGCCACCAACATTGAAGACCTGATTCAGAAAGGCGTCGACGCTCTCCTCATCAACCCCACTGACTCCGACGCCATCGTCCCCTCCATCCAGAAAGCCAACCAAGCCGGTATCCCCGTCTTCACCATCGACCGGGGAGCCAACGGCGGTGACATTGTCAGTCACATTGCTTCCGATAACGTTGCCGGCGGCGCGATGGCAGCCAAGTTCCTGTGCGACGCCATCGGCGGCAGCGGTAAAGTTGTCGAACTGGAAGGCATTGCCGGTACTTCCGCCGCCCGCGACCGCGGACAAGGCTTCGATGATTATATGAGCGCCAATTGCAGCGGCGCCGAAATTGTTGCCAAGCAAACCGCCAACTTCAACCGCGCCGAAGGACTGAGCGTCTTTGAAAACATTCTGCAGGCACAGCCCGACGTGACCGCGGTCTTCGCGCATAACGATGAAATGATTTTGGGCGCCATCGAAGCCGCCAAAGCCGCCGGGGTGACCGGTATCACTTTCGTTGGATTTGACGCCGTGGATGATGCGGTTGCCGCCGTCGAAGCGGGTGACCTCGCCGCCACCGTCGCCCAACAGCCCGACCAAATCGGCGCATTGGGCGTGGAAACCGCCATCGCCGCCCTTAACGGCGAGACCGTCCCCGATTACATCCCCGTTGACCTCGCGTTGGTTAAATAAGTTTTTTTCCGACAGGCGACGAATTTTGTCGCCTGTCGGCATCACATTCAAACACCCATCCGTCATCGGTGTGACAGGAGGCTTTATGTCAGACACCTTGCCACTTTTGAAAATGGAGCGCATATCCAAAAGCTACCCCGGCGTACAAGCGTTGGAAGCAGTTGATTTCGATGTTGTGCCGGGTGAAATTCACGCGCTGGTTGGCGAAAATGGCGCCGGAAAAAGCACCTTAATGAAAATTTTAACCGGCGCACAGCTTCCTGATAGTGGGCGAATCATCTGGAAAAACCAGCCGGTGAACATTACATCGCCTGGCGATGCCCAAGCGCTGGGTATCAGTATGATACATCAGGAACTTTCGCTAATTCCACATCTGACGGTCGGGCAAAATATCTTTTTGGGGCGTGAAATCGGAAGCGGTATTCCCGGTTTTATCAACTGGAAAAAACTGTACCGCGCAGCGCAAGAATTACTCGATCGTCTCAATGTGGGAATTGATGCCCGCACGGAAGTCCGTTTTCTGAGCATTGCCCAGCAACAAATGGTTGAGGTGGTCAAGGCATTGTCACTGAATGCCGATTTAATTGCGATGGATGAACCCACATCGGCATTGACCGACCGTGAAACCGACATATTATTTCGGGTGATGCGTTCATTGAAAGCCGAAGGAGTATCCCTCATTTTCATTTCGCACCGTTTGGAAGAAGTGTTTGAAATTAGCGACCGCATCACAACATTGCGGGATGGCATATTTGTCGGCACAAAAGAAGCGGCAACTCTCACCGAAGCCCAAGTGGTCAACATGATGGTAGGGCGAGAATTGGGTGAGCTTTACCCCAAAACCAATCGTGTCCGGCAAGAAGTTGTTTTGCAAATCACTAATTTACAGGACAACAAAGAATTGCATGGGGTTGACTTAACCCTCCATAAAGGAGAAATTCTGGGCATTGCAGGGTTGGTTGGTGCAGGACGCACTGCGCTGGCGGAGACGCTTTTCGGCATCCGGCGGGCAGTTGCGGGCGAAATCAAAATTGACGGACGCCCGGTTCGGGTCAACTCGCCGGGAAAAGCCATTAAATTGGGGATGGGGTTGGTTCCGGAAGACCGTAAATTGCAAGGTGTTTTCCTGAATATGGCGGTGAAAGATAATATTTTCATCAGCGCTATGAAACAGGTGACCACTTGGGGCTTCATCAATATTAATAAGGCTAACCGTTTGGCGAAAACTTTTGTTAAAAAATTAGGGGTGCGCACTCCCAATGTGGGGCAACGAATTCGCAATTTGTCGGGAGGGAATCAGCAAAAGGTCGTTATCGCTCGTTGGCTCACCCTCAATCCCCATATTCTAATTCTGGATGAACCGACTCGCGGCATTGATATTGGGGCTAAAGCCGAAATTCACGGTTTGATGAGCGATTTGGCGGCAGAGGGAATGGGCGTATTGATGATTTCATCGGAACTGCCTGAAGTACTCAATGTCAGCGACCGCATTTTGGTGATGCATGAAGGTCGGGTGACCGCCGAATTCAGTCGAGACGAGGCAACACAAGATAAAATCATGTTAGCCGCCACCGGTGGACTGGACCAAGGAGGAATGCTCAATGAAAACGAACACGTTTAGCCCACTGGCTTTGTTAAGCCGCTTCAGCGTTTTAATCATCTTGCTGGGAATTGGGGTAATTTTCGCACTTGGTTCGGAAGATTTCCTCGCGCCAAACAACTTGCTCAATATCGCTTTGCAAACGTCCATCATCGCCATTGTTGCGGTCGGGATGACCTTCACCATTTTAACCGCCGGGATTGACCTTTCAGTAGGGAGTATTATGGCACTGTGTGGCGCGCTGGCAGCCGGGTTGGCGGTGAAAAGCGGATTGGGGACATTTGGGGGAATTAGTTTAGCCCTAATCGCAGGCATGTTGCTTGGTGCAATCAACGGGTTGCTGATTGTGCGTGGCGGGATGCCGCCGTTTGTTGCCACACTGGCAATGATGGCAGTAGCACGCGGTTTGACCCTTGTTTACACCAATGGTCGCCCCATTGCAGGCATTGACGAAGCTTTTATTTTTTTGGGAAACGGTAAAGTTTTAGGGATACCCGTCCCCATTATCATTATGATTGTGATTGCGGTAATTGCGGGTATTGTTTTGCGTTATACCCGTTTTGGCTTGCACGTTTATGCCACCGGAGGCAATGAAGAAACCACTCGCCTAGCCGGAATTTCGCCGGGTAAAATAAAAATGGCTGTCTACATCATCAGTGGATTCACCGCTGCGTTGGGAGGTATTTTGCTCACGGCTCGGCTATGGTCGGCGCAACCCAATGCTGCTACCGGCTGGGAACTGGATGCCATTGCCGCACCGGTACTTGGTGGAACCAGTCTCTTCGGCGGTGTGGGGAACGTTGGCGGCACAGTCGCCGGGGCATTCATCATCGGTATTCTGTCCAACGGGTTGAACCTGATGGGCATCTCATCATACTACCAACAAGTCATCAAAGGAATAGTGTTCATCCTGGCGGTAATTTTAGACTTGTTCACCAAGCGCAAAAAATAGACCGTCCCACTAACCGGTCATCGGTGCTGGCAGAACCGTCCAGCGTGACCGTGATGCCGCCAATCACAGTTTTGCTCGACCCGGTGCCGTTGACATCCGCTGGAAATCAGCGAGGATTGGAAAACCGGACGGGTTTATCTGACGATTGACCAACATCCAATCACAGGATGCTCATTTTACAGAAAGAAAATTGCTTTATCTTCGATTTTGAGGGCAAGTATGGGTGGCGAAGAAATAGTCATCTAATATTTCAGTAATTTTATTTTGCAATAATGTTAGCGGGGATTTCTTCAATTTGCCGGCACGGACATAGGTGTATTGTCGAGGCATATACTGACTGAGTAGCGAATTCGGCAGTTGTGCGCCGGTTAGGTTGCGGAAAAGTTTTTGTACCGCTGATTGTACTTGCGGGAATTGCCAGTAATAGCGGATATGGTCGCTATAACTGTAACGGCGTGCAAGCTGTTGGGCGGATTGTGCGCCGGTGTAATATCTCTCCCAATGGTCAGGGTGTGCCAACATGATTTCATCTAAAATGGACAGTAAAGCGGTTCATGCGCAAGTTGGCTGTTTGGCACAAAAACCGTTCTTGTGCAGGTGCTTTCAATGTTACAGATTCTTTCCAGACGGCTCGCCCCACTGCCACCCCGGAAGCGCCTTGTTGGCAAGCCACCGTCACTTGTTTGAGATAGGTTTCGAAATCAACTGCGGCGGAGAGCAATATCCACGGAACCGCGCTGGCTTGTGATAATTCGGCGCAGGCGTCAGCCCACAATGAAGTATCAGGATATGCCTCAATATCCAATGGAAACTCCGCTTTGAGTACATCCACCCCCAACGACGTTAAGCGTCGGGCGGTTTCAATAACAATGCGTTTTTTGTCATCGGCTTTTGGCGGTTGCCCGTCCGGATTTAGGGTGTACGAAAGTGGTTCGAGAAATAACGGAATATCGGCACGGATGCAATCTGCTGCCACCTGTTGCACCAATGCTTCTATATCGGCGGCTACCGGCGCGTCAGGATGGTAATACACCAGTAATTTGATTGCACTGGCGCCCATACGTTTGGCTTTGGCTACACTCCAATCCGGAAGGATGCCGCTCCGGCGGGCAGTGGGGTCACCGGTGTATCCGGTAGATTCTACCGCCATAACTAACCCGGTTGAACCGGGGAGCGCTCCGGTTGCGATGCATTGGGCGCCTCCCACTTCCGGGTCGAGTAAAACAGCGCTGGCGGCGGGTGCGACATATTTCACCACCTTTGTTTTGAACGCGACCATATCATCCGGGGTTGTTGATTCCGGTTTGTCGGGATGTAAGGCTTTTCGCAAGTTATTTCGATGGTCGATGGCAAGCAGAGCAATTGCACCGTGGGGGGTGGAACATTGCTGTAAGCCGCGTAATTTACCGATTGTCAGAGCGTTCATTGTAGAAACCTTTCATTTTTCAAAATCAGGGCTAAATAACTCTACCACTGCACCAAGTACGCCACCTCGATGTCCTACTTCTCCGAATACAATCCGGACATCGTTATAAACATCTCCCAAAAGATGATCCATAAGGCGATGGTAATTTCCTATTACTTCGTCGAATTTTTTTTGGCATGCATCAAGTAGAATACGCCCGGCAGCGGTGGTGCCGCCGGTGAGGGCAATTTTATCGGGGAAGAAGATGACACTGAGGTTGGCAAGTGTTAACCCCAAATTTTCACCGATTTCTTGCATAATGGCTAAAGCAATAGCGTCGTCTCCTTTGCGAGCGGCATCTATAATCACTCGGGCGGCAAGCGGATGACCATATTTTTCCCGTGCCAAACGCTCAATGGCGGCGACGCCACATAGTGCTTCCGCGGAACCTGCTACGCCATAGGCGCATTTGGGACCTCCCGGTTGAATTACCACACGTCCTGTGTCGCCGGTAGTGCCTCCGATTAAACGCAGCGGTTGACCATCAATCATCACCCCTGCCCCTAATCCGGTGCCAATAGCCATAACCATAAAACGATGCACATCGCGCCCAACACCAAAATGGTACTCAGCCATAGTGTGAGCAATTAAATCATTATTCAGGACTACCGGCAGGTTAAACGTTGTTTCCAGCCAACCGACGATGTCTAACCCGCGCAAAGCCGGTGTATTCTCGCACGCAATTGGTCCCCGGCGAGCGTCATCAACAAAACCATGCACAGATACACCAATACCGATGGCGGGATATTGTTTGTCTGCCAGCAATGGTGCAATTTGAGCCTGAAGCCGGGCTAGAAAAATGTCGGGGGTAGTGCCGGTTGCTTTAGTGGGAAAGGAACGAAACCCAAATACTTCTCCCTCCGTATTGACAAGTCCCAATTTAACCCCCGTACCGCCAATGTCAATACCAAGCGCAATTGGCAAACCGAGTTTCATTATTACCTCGCATTAGAAAGTTTGAAACCATATAATGGTTGTGAGTTTATAAGCGGATGTTCATTTTTCTTCAATATCATCCGACATTTTGATACACGGTTCGACCGGCTACCATCGTCAAATGAACGTGGCATGTTTCATCGAGCAAAACGACATCGGCATCTGCCCCCGGTTGTAATACGCCTTTTTCCCCGATTAAGCGCATGGCTTCGGCGGGGACTGCGGTTGCCATTGGCAAAACTTTTGAAAGCGTCATGCCGGTAAATGCCATAACGTTGCGGATGGCGGCGTCCATAGTTAACGTGCTGCCGGCTAAACTCCCGACGGAATTGCGAGCGACCCCCGCTTTTACGGTGATGGTCTCTCCGCCCAAGTCGTATTCTCCGTCAGGATAACCCGTTGCTCGAATGGCATCGGTGATTAAAATTGTGCGCGCCGGCGTTTTGGCGTTGATGGTGAGTTTTACAATAGCCGGATGCAGATGAATGCCATCAGCGATGATTTGCGCGTAAATGCGGTCATCGGTGAGGACTGCGCCCACTGTTCCCGGTTGACGATGATGCAGCCCCAACATGCCGTTAAAGGTGTGTGTCGCCTGCCGTAATCCATAATCTACGGCGGCGACAACCTGCTCATATCCGGCATTGCTGTGCCCCACGGCAAACTCTACCCCTGCGGCGACGCCCCGCGCAATAAAATCTAATGCCCCTTTCCGCTCGGGCGCGATAGTTACCAACTTGAGAGCGCCGCTATTCAGCCATCGTTCATATTCCTCGGGGATGGCATCGCGCAAATAATGTTCGGGTTGGGCGCCCTTGAATTTTTTGTTCAGGAAGGGACCTTCGGCATGAACCCCCAAATGTTGCGCGCCATCAACCGGCTGGGTACAAAGTGCAACATTTTCTATCGCCGAAAGCACCGACGGTTGCCAACCGCTCATTGTGGTGGGGTAATATCCGGTAACGCCGTGGCTGGCAAAAAACCGTCCCATTGCGTGAAGGGCTGCCGGTGTTGCATCCATCGTATCAAAACCGACTGCCCCGTGAACATGGATGTCAATAAACCCCGGCACAACCCAGTACCCGGCAGCGTCAATCACAGTATTGTTTAAATTAGGGGTAGGGGAGGCGTCTGTAAAACCAACAATCTTCCCGTTTTCAATGACAAGGGTACGGTCATCAAAGTATTCATATGGTGTAAGTATCCGACCGCCCACAATAAAGGTGCGCATTTTTGCCCCACTATCTATATTGTCAAATCAAGTTCAACAACACTGCTGAGGTTATTGGGACGGTCAGGGTTCAGCCCTTTTGCTACGGCACGATGATAAGCCATCAATTGCAATGGTGGCAAGAAAAGTACGTTACGAACACTTTCGGGGATATCCGAATGGAATGAAATGTCTCTCCGGTCATTTCCGATGGTGCAGATATTCCCCCCTAACTTTTCCATTTCTTGCAGGACGCGGTTTTCATGGTCGCTTTGTCGGTCAGA
This sequence comes from Chloroflexota bacterium, assembly GCA_024278725.1. Lineage (GTDB taxonomy): Bacteria > Chloroflexota > Anaerolineae > 4572-78 > 4572-78 > JANTHQ01. The sequence continues at coordinate 823 of JAJRSQ010000045.1, read as the reverse complement.
TTGCAAACCGATAATCATGGTTTGGCGGTTGACCATTGCTTTTGGACCGTGTCGAAATTCAAGGGTATAAAAAGGTTCACTGTGTGTTAAAGACAGTTCTTTCATTTTTAAGTTGGCTTCGCAGGCTAACCCATACCGATGCCCGCTGCCCAAAAAATAGAACCGGTCTGTTTCTAAATTTGAGCCGATTGTTTGAGCCGAAGGTTCGTATTTGGCAATAAGTTTTTCCCCCTGATGCGGCAAATCTTTCATTGCTGCCAACAAGTCTGTCTTTTCGGCAATAGTTGCGGTGAGGGCGGTTGTTGCCACGTACATCGCGGCGAACGAGCGCGTTTGGGCGACGCTTTTCTCTTGTCCGCTGTTCATAGCGAGTGTGATGTCGCCAAGTTTGGCTAAGGGGGAATCGCTGTTAACGGTGACCACAATGACATCTCCGCGCTTCTCGGTTTTAAATTGGCGAGTTGCGGCAACAGTTTCGCTGGTTTCACCGGAACGGCTGACGGCAATGAGTAACGTGCGTCGGTTTTTAAATGCACCATAACTGGCATTGGATTGTAGATAGAGTTCGCCTCCCGGCATAGCTCTTGCCGAACCATCAATCATATCGCGCCATAATGATGCCGCTGCTAATGAGAGATAATATGTTGAACCACAACCGGTGAACATTACGTTATCATATCGCCCTTTTTCCCATAGTGTACAAAGGGCGCCGGACTGTGCTGCAACGATATCCAATGCTTCTTGCCATGCCCGGGGTTGGCTGACAATTTCTTGATACGTTGCATTATCTTTTTCATTCATAAATAGAATTCCTTTCCGATAT
>JAJRSQ010000044.1 GCA_024278725.1 Chloroflexota bacterium | reverse complement strand
TGGTGAAAACCCTCACTCAGCGTTTGGCGGATGCGTACAAGCAAGTTTCCATCGGCGACCCGTTGGCGGAAGGTGTGCTGATGGGTCCGTTGGTGGATGGCGCGGCGGTGGAAAATATGATGTCCGCCATCGAATTGGCAAAACAGATTGGCGGAAAAGTGGTATATGGTGGGCGCAAATTACCGGAACTCGGTCCGCACTTTGTGGAACCGACCATCATTGTGATGCCGGAACAGTTGCCGTTGGTGTGCGATGAAACCTTTGCGCCCATTTTGTACATCATGGAATATGAGTCGCTGGATGAAGCCATTGAAATTCACAATGCTGTGCCGCAGGGACTTTCGAGCGCGATTTTCACCACCAACCTGCGGGAAGCCGAGCGTTTCCTCTCCCCGGCGGGGTCGGATTGCGGGATTGCCAACGTCAACATCGGCACCAGTGGCGCGGAAATCGGCGGGGCATTCGGTGGCGAAAAAGAGACCGGCGGCGGGCGCGAATCCGGCTCGGACGCTTGGAAGGCGTACATGCGCCGTCAGACCAACACCATCAACTATTCCACGGAATTGCCACTGGCGCAGGGCATTCAGTTTGGATAAATTGCTTTGAAGTCAAAAAAGCCGTCTCCACATTCGGAGGCGGCTTTTTTGATTGAGGAGAGGAGGAATGCCGTTAATCGAGAAAATCGTGTAATCTGGGGGTATACCCGCAGCGGCGCAGATGATTGAGGGCTTCAACTTCCAACTGGCGCACCCGTTCCCGGTTCAACCCTACTTTTTCGCCAATTTCTTTCCGGCTGTGGGGCTTGCTGCCCAGCAACCCGTAGCGCAGCGTTAAAATGCGCGCCTGTCGGGCGGGAAGGGTACACAGCGCGTCTTGCACGGCATGCATCAATTCAATACAACACATCTGCCGGTGCGGATGTACGATGGTATGGTCGGGAAGGTTGTCTTGCAGGGACGTTGCATCTTCGTCCACCGTGAAATTCAACGATATTGCCACTTGCGTGGCTGATAAAATTTTCCGCACGGCGAATTCGGACATCCCCAGCGTTGACGCAATTTCCCGATGGGTGGGTTGTGTGCCGTGCCTGCATTCATAATCTTGGATGGTTCGCTGAATCTTGCTGTATTTGGCGCGCAAATAGTTGGGCAATCGCACCGTGCGGCTTTGCTGGGTGAGCGCCCGCAAAATATTTTGTCGAATCCACCAGGTGGCATACGTGGAAAATCGGTTGCCCCGGCGATAGTCGAACTTTTCGATGGCGCGCATCAACCCTAAATTGCCCTCTTGAATCAGGTCGGACAGGGGCACGCCCAACCCGCGATATTTTTGCGCGACGTGAAGCACCAATCGGGTATTGGCGGTGATGAGGCGGCTGCGGGCTTGCCTGCCGCGCTGCACCAGATTTTGCAATTCCCGGTACTGCTGTGTGTGCTCACTTGCCAGCGTTTCAAGTTTTCGAGCCGCTTTTCTCGCGCGTTCGATGTGCTGCATCAACTGCTGTTCTTCGATGTGAGAAAGAAGGGGGGTGCGTGTTGCCTCGGCAACATATAGACTGATGGTATCGGTGATGGGGATATTTTCGAGTGTTTGTTTTGGGTTCATTGTCAAACATCCAAGATAAAGATTTGTCTGACAATGAGTATAACATAAGAATGGACGAGTTTTATTACAGTTTTATAACAAAATTATTCAAATATTACAATGTTTGCGCCATAATTGCCCGAAATTCGGCGGGGGTGAGCGGCGGACAGCCCGTTGTGGCGAAATTTTCGCGCGTCTGTTCCTGCGTTTTGCAACCGGGCACCACCACTGCCACCGCCGGGTGACTCAGGGCAAACAGGATTGCCGCCTGCGCCAACGTGCGATTCGGCTGCGCCAGCGACGCGAATTGTCGGGCGGCGCTCACACGGGCGGAAAAATCGGGCATTTCGGCGCGGATATCATCCGCCGGGAAAGTTTCATCGCCGGTGAATTTCCCCGTGAGCGCGCCATTCGCCAGCGGCTCTTTCACGATGACCCCGACTCCCTTTTCGGCGGCAGCTTTCAGCACGGCGAGCCGTTCCGGTTCGTGCGCCAGCAGATTGAAGGTGATTTCCAGCACGTCAATCCGACCGCTGTCCACTGCCAGCCGCGCCGCCGCCGGCGAATCCGCTGCCACCCCGCCGAGCCGTATTTTCCCCGCCGCTTTCAGCGCGTCAAGCGCATCAAATGCCGAGCCGTCTGCCAGCGCGTCCGCCGTGGGTTCATCCAGCAGATAGATGTCCAGCACCGGTTTTCGCAACCGCCGCCGCGATTCATCCGCCGCGAAAGTCAGATAATCCGCCGAAAAGTCTTGGTGCGGTGCGGATGGGGCATCGTAAAAATTGAAGCCCCCTTTGGTGGCGATGATGACATCGGCGCGGCAGTTGGTGATGGAGCCGATGAGCGTCTCGCTCCGTCCGTGCCCGAAGCGGTCGGCGGTATCAATGAACCGCCCGCCCGCGCCGAATGCGCGAGCAATCGCCACTTTCGACCATTTATCTTCCGTTTCGCCATAGCTGTCGCCGCCGATGGCGCGCCCGCCAAACCCGATGACGGTGACGTTTAAGTTTGTGTTGCCAAGTTTTCGATGGTGCATAAGTTTTTTTCAGAGTTTCAGAGTTTCAGAGTTTCAGAGTTTCAGAGTTACAGGGTTACAGGGTTGCGTAAAATTACGAATTACGAATTACGCAATACGCAATACGCAGCATTTCACGGCAACAGCCCCAAGCCGCCATCCATCACCAGCGTTTGCCCCACAATCATCGCCGCGTCTTCCGTGCAGAGGAACGCCGCCAGCGCCGCCACTTCTTCCGGGGTGACGATGCGCCGGGCGGGGGTGCGCGCCGCCGTATCGGCGATGGTTTGCTGCACGTCGATGGGGAAGCTTTTCAGCGCGTCGGTGTTCACCATCCCCGGCGAAATGGCGTTGACGATGATTCCCCTTTCCGCCAAATCAACCGCCAAATAGCGGGTGAGCGATTCGACCACCGCTTTTGACAACCCGATGACCCCGTAATTCGGAATGACCCGCGTGCTGCCCTGGCTGGAAATGGTGATGATACGCCCCCAGCCGTGTTGGGTCATCAGGGGCACGGCAAATTGCGCGCAGCGCAAAATGGAACGGGCGTTGATGTCCATCGTCCAATCCCAATGTTTGTCGGTGGTTTCCAGCACCGGGCTGGGGATACCGCTGGCGGCGTTGCCCACTAAAATATCGCAGCGCCCGAATTCGGCGCTGATGCGTTCAAACATCGCCGATAGTTTTCCCGTGTCCGCCAAATTTGCTTTGATGGCGAGCGCGCGCCTGCCCAACGCTTCCACATCTGCGCG
>JAJRSQ010000043.1 GCA_024278725.1 Chloroflexota bacterium | reverse complement strand
TAACCGCCCGTCCAGCCCATCAGATAGATTGCGCCGTCATACCCCAGGAAGGAAATCAACCCAGCCATTGAGATGAACGATGCGGCGGACATCCAGTCAGCGGCGGTTGCCGCGCCATTGGCAATGGCGGGAATACCGCGCCCGGCAACGTAGAAGCCGGAGGTGGTTTTCACCCGGTTCATATATCCAATATACAAATATCCGACAAAACTTAAGCCAACAAATATATAGGTCCAAACTTCAACGCTCATAATATCTCCCCTCAGTCGTTCATATCATGGCTTTGGTCAATTTTGTCCATTCGCCACGCATAGATGAAAATCAAAATCACGAATGTAATCATTGAGCCTTGTTGAGCGAACCAGAACCCCAGCGGAAGTTGTCCGAGGTACACATTGCTCAAGGCGGGCGCAAGAATAATTCCGAAAACCAGCGACACCAACGCCCAGATAGTCAACAACGCGACAATCAGGTTGAGGTTCGCTTTCCAGTATTTTTGCGCTTGGCTGTCTTTCTTATCCATTTGCCTGCTCTCCTTCACATGTTAAAAGCATATACACCATAATTCTCAGGGGATTTGCGGTGTATATTCGTTTTTGGTAAACTTTTAGTGGCGCTCTATGCCATTGTCCTGCTCGTTTCCAACTCCCCGAAGGAAACGGGCAGGCTTTTTTTACTGCCCTTCTGCTTCCACCATCCCGACAGGGTTCAATGCGGTGACAACGTCGGGATGGTCTTCGCTGCGTTCAACCATTATCCAAAGAAATCCACCTCCTCTTCCCCTTGAACCATCTTGCGGATGGTTTCTACAATTTCCGGATTTGCCAACGTGGTCACATCACCAATATCCGTGCCATTTGAAATGGATGCCAGCACTCGCCGCATAATTTTGCCGGAGCGCGTTTTCGGCATATCCGGAACGATGTACACATGTTTCGGGCGGGCAATTTTACCGATGTTATCCACAATCGCCGCCACAACCGCATCTTCGACTTCCCGGCTCGGTTCAACATTCGGTTTGAGTGAAATGTAAATGTCGGGGACTTTCCCTTTCAGGTCATCTGCCACCGGCACCACCGAGGCTTCCGCCACTTGCGGCACAACCAGACACGCCGATTCCAGTTCCTTCGTGCCCAAACGGTGCCCCGCCACGTTGATGACATCATCAATCCGCCCCAGAATACGATAGTACCCGTCGGGGGCTTGCACGGCGGCATCGCCGGTGAGGTAGGGCCAGTCGCGCCAGTCTTTGCTTTCGGGATTTTTGCAGTAGCGTTCATAATATTGTTTCACATACCGTTCCCGGTCGCCCCAAATGGTTTGGAACGCGCCGGGCCACGGGTTCTGAATGCAGATATTCCCCGCCACATTCGAGCCGGTCGGCACTTCATTCCCTTCATCATCATAAATGATGGGGTGGATACCGGGGACGGCGGGACCGGCGCTGCCCGGTTTCATCGGCTGGAAGCCCGGCATGGTGCTGCACAAAAAGCCGCCGGTTTCCGTTTGCCACCACGTATCCACAATTGCCGCTTCGCCCCGTCCGACCACTTCATAATACCAGCGCCACACTTCCGGCTCAATCGGTTCGCCCACGGTGGTCATATGTTTAAAGCGATAGTTGTATTTTTCCGGCTCATCGGGTCCTGCTTTGCGCAACATGCGGATGGTGGTAGGTGCGGTGTGGAAAATATTGACGTTCAACCGCTCGGCGATGCGCCACGCGCGCCCCGCGTCGGGGAAGGTGGGCACACCTTCGTACATCACGCTCGACGCCGCCAGCGCCAACGGTCCGTACACAATGTAGGAATGTCCGGTAATCCAGCCGATGTCCGCCATACACCAGTACACATCTTCGGGATGAATGTCTTGAATGTATTTTGAGGTACCGGCGGCATACGCCAGATACCCGCCCGTGCTGTGCTGGCATCCTTTGGGGCGTCCGGTGGTGCCGCTGGTGTACATCAGGAAGAGGGGCGCTTCGGCGGGCAGGGAAACGGGTTCCACGCGCGCGCCGCGATAGTTTTTCAGCACGTCGTTCACAAAAAAGTCGCGCTCTTCCACCATCGGGTTTTCGGAATGGTATTCGCCGGGGTATCGCTGCCAGACCAGCACTTTTTCCACTTCCATTCCGTCGTTGGCGGCTATCTGCACCGCGACATCGGCTTTTTCGCGGTGGTCGAGCAGTTTTCCGTTGCGATAGTAAGAGTCCATGGTGACCAGCACCTTGCTGCCGGAGTCGGCGATGCGTTCGCCGCAGGCTTTGCCGCTGAAACCGCCAAAGACCACCGAATGAATCAAGCCCAGCCGGGCGCACGCCAGCATGGTGATGGGCAATTCGGGGGTCATCGGCATATGGATGGTGACCCGGTCGCCGGTTTGCAACCCGCAGAAATCCCGCAGCAGCGCCGCCATTTCATTCACCCGCACATACAATTCACGATAGGTGAGGACTTGCTGCGTTTCCTCTTCCGGTTCGGGCACGTAGATGATAGCGGCTTTATTCTGATATTTTTCCAGATGGCGGTCAATACAATTGTAGCTCACATTCAAGCGCCCGCCGACGAACCATTTCCAGCTCGGGGCATCGCTGGTATCGAGGGTGGTGTGCCAGTATTTATCCCATGTCAGCAAATCGGCATATTCCTTGAAACATTCGGGAAAATTGTCCAGACTGAAGCGCTCGTGAATGCTCTCGTCAGTCATATTCGCCTGAGCAATGAACTCAATTGAAGGATAATAATACTCCTCCTCCTGCCAGTGAACGGCAATCTGTGCCTCAGTAACTTCCGTGATTTCTTTGGTTTGCATAAACTCTTCTCCTTTGCAGATACATTAAATTGTCAAATAACCGGTGGTTTGCCAAGATAGATACACAACAAAAACATCCAACGTGCCGGAAAGAGCAGGGTTGTGATGAAAATGCAGGGAAACGCCGCGCCGCAATGCGACAGCGCATACAGAACGGTTCTCCCAAAGTTGGGATAATAACGTTATGGTATTGCCATGTTTGGAATTGTTATCTTATTTTAACAGACCCGCCGGAAACCGTCATCACCTATGAGGGGATAGTTTTATCCCCCGCAGGGGGGATATTTCAAACCATTTGAGCAAAATTTGTACCCATGGGACAGTCTGAGTTATATTACCTGTGTTACACAAACGGATAAAACCCATGGACACGGAACAAACTGCGCAACCGAAGCAATTTGGCGCGTTACTGCTGATATTTCGCTGGCTGTCCCTTTCGCCGGTATTGTGGCTTTTCTTTTCCCCGGCACAACCCGCCGCCCCCGCCCGACAAACCCTGTGGATTGCCGGTATCGCCGGGGGAACAACCCTGCTGGAGACCGTTTTTCAGCGGCAACTGTGGCAGCGAGTGTCGCGCTACCCGTGGCTGCTGGCGCTGGATTTACTTCAGGCAATCATTGTGCTGACCATCAGCGGCGCGGATACGAGCCTGTTTCTGCTGTATGCCTTTAGCCCGCTGCTTGCCGGCGCGGTGTTTTTCCCCACCGCACAACTCATCGCCTTTTCGGGATTGTTCACGGCGAGCTACATTTTAGCGGCACTCATTGCCAATGCGTTCACCGGCGTCACAGTCAGCCTGAGCCGGATGTATCTGCAAATTATCAGCGCGTGGATATTCCCGATGCTGCTCCACTATCCGGCACAAAAGATGTACCGCGCCGCCGACGAAATCGAACAGGCGCAGCGGCGATTCTCGGAGCTGCTGGATGATAATCGGACGCTGGCGGCGGAATACGCCCATCTGGAAATCATCCATGAGCTGACCTCATTTTTGCAGGGGGCATCAAACGCGCAGGAAGTGCAGAAACGATTGCTCACCACCGCCACGGACGAACTCGGTTTTTCCCGCGCGGTGATGGCGCTGGTGAATCGAGACATCGAGCGGCTGGAAGAGTGGCGTTCCGCACCGGACGCCCGGCAGAACACCTTTTTCGCCGAACCGCTCGCCATCACTCCCGACAACGGGCTGCTGACGCAAATCATCCTCGACGGGCAAGCCCGGTGGGTCGCACCGCGCCATAAACTCACCAACAACCGCCATCTGAATGAATGGCTGGGCAATGAACATTGGCTGGTGCTGCCGATACCCTATCAGGAACAACCGGCGGCGGTGCTGATGGTGACCGGCGAGGCAACCCGCACCTTCAACTTTTCCGATAGAATCTGGGCGACGCTGGCATCCATTGTGAGCCAATCCGGGGTGGCGCTGGGCACGCTGGCGCACATCCAAAGTCTGGCGCGGGAAAAAGAGCGCAACCGGATTGCGCGGGACATCCACGACTCGGTGGCGCAATCGCTCTTCGGCATGGTGTTCACGCTGGATGCCTGCGTCAAACTGCTGCCCGACCATGCGGAAGATGTGCGGGAAGAGTTGCGCAATTTGCGGATGGTGGCGGAACAGGTGCGCCAAGCGGTGCGGGAATCCATCATTGAGCAATGGTCAACCTCAATGACCAGCCGAAAATTCAAAGCCGATTTGCGAAAACACGTCGTCAACTGTTCGCCCAACCACGTCTTTCATATTGATTTCAACATTGACGGCGATTTCGACGGCTTGCCGGTACACATTCAGCAAACATTGTACCGGGTGAGTCAGGAAGCGTTGGCGAACACTGCGCACCATTCGGGGGTGACTGCCGCCCGACTGTATTTGTATGTGGAACCGGATGAAGTTTTTTTGAGCATCCGCGACAAAGGGAAAGGGTTTGTGCCGGGGCAGGTGATGGCGAATCTATCCCCCGCCGAACATTTCGGGCTGCACGGAATTCAGGAACGGGTACAAACCATCGGGGGGCTATGCGATATTTTGAGCCAGCCGGAACAGGGCACGCAAATTTTGGTGCGCGTGCCATTACAGGGGGAAAAAACTGATGACAGCAACCGCTAAAATCCGCATTCTGCTGGTGGACGATCACGCTATTGTCCGCAAAGGGTTGGCGATGGTGCTGCGCCTTGAACCGGACATGGAAATTGTGGGGCAAGCCGATGGCGGCGAAGCGGCAATTGAACTGACGCAATCGCTCCAACCCGATTTGGTATTGCTGGATTTTGTGATGGATGGCATGAACGGCGAAGAGACCGCCGCCGCCCTGCGGAAACTTTCGCCCCGGACGCGCATTTTGATGCTCACCGGGGTGGATTTGGATGACCGCGTGCTGAAAATGCTGGCGACCGATGCCGACGGCTACGTCATCAAAAATATTGAAGCGGAACAGTTGGCGGATGCCATCCGCACGGTGGTGCGCGGCGAGGCATACCTGCACCCCACGCTCGCCCGCCATTTGCTGCAATCGAACCGCCAACCCGAACCCATGCCGAAAATCAAGCTCACCCGCCGCGAAACGGAAGTTTTGCGGCTGATGGCGACCCCCGCCACCTACAAACAAATCGCCGTGAAACTGTACGTCAGCGAAGAGACCATCCGCACCCACGCCAAACATATTTTGAGCAAGCTGGAACAGCCCAACCGGGCGCAAGCCGTCCTCGCCGCTGTCCGCGCCGGGCTGATTGACCTGCCCGATTAATCGCCGAGCAACGCCCGCACCGACACCGCTGCCGCTCTTCTAACGGCGGGTATTGTATGACCAACGGAGTTCGCGCAGGAACATGCCGCGAACTCCGTTTTCGCTTCTAACTTTTTTCATAGACAGTCCTAATCGCTTTCCGATACCAATATGGTATACTATGGGGCATATTTATAATCTCGGAGGCATTTGTGTACCCCCTGAAAATCCTGTTCATCAGCCCTTATTTACCGTCGCCCATCCACGTCCGCCCCTATAATTTCATCAAGTTTCTAGCGCGACGCGGACATCACATCACCCTGCTGGCACTGCTGCCCCCCGGAGAATCCACCGACAGTTTGCCCGATTTGGAAGACTGGTGCGCGGCAGTGCATACCGTGACGCATCCGCGCTGGCGCACCCTGTGGAACGGCGTCACCGCCATCCCTAGCCGAACCCCGTTTCAAGCGGCATATTCCCGCTCGCCGCAATTGACGGCGCTCATTCGGCAAACGGAAGCCGGGGGCGATTTCGATGTGGTGCATGTGGAACATCTCCGCGGCGCAGAACCGAGCCGCGCCATCCAAAACACCCCCATCGTCTTCGACGCGGTGGATTCGATTTCGCTGCTCTTTGAGCGCGTTTTGAAATCTCCCCCCACCCGGCGCAGCCAACTTATGGCGCAACTCGATATTGCCCGCACCCGCACGTACGAGGCGCAGCTACCGGCGCGATTCAACCGCGTGCTGGTCACATCCGCCCGCGACCGAGACGCGCTGGTGAACTTGTCCGCCATGCCAACCGAGTCCCACCGGCTGGTGGTCATTCCCAACGGGGTAGATTTGGAATATTTTTCGCCGCAGGCAACCCCGCGCGACCCCGCCACAATTATTTTCAGCGGGAAGATGAGCTATCACGCCAACATTGCCGCCGGAATTGATTTAGCCACGCAAATTATGCCGCTGGTCTGGCGAAAATTCCCCGACACAAAATTGATGATTGCCGGAAAAGACCCGTCGGCGGAATTGCTGGCGCTGGACACCGATACCCGCATCGAAATTACGGGTACGGTTGCCGATTTGCGCCCGTATCTGGCGCGGGCAACCATTGCCGTGTCGCCCATTCGGTATGGGGTGGGGATTCAAAATAAAGTGATGGAAGCGATGGCGATGCGCACGCCGGTGGTCAGTTCGCCGCAAGCCATCTCCGCGCTGGACGTGGCGGCGGGGGATGATTTATTGGTCGGCAGCACGCCCCCCGAAATTGCCGCCGCCATCATCGCCCTGCTGGAACACCCGCGCTATCGGGAAGAAATCGGCGCGGCGGGACGGCGATTTGTGGAGACACATCACAGTTGGGATTCCGCCGCCGAAATGCTGGAAGATGTATACCTCTCGGTCATTGACGAAAAAACCGCCCAACCGATGTAACGCTCACGGGTTGAGCAACCGCGCCCGCATTTCCGTCGCCGCACGCGACAAATCAGGGCGGTTTTGCGTGCCCCACCACCATTCGTAATAGCCCAATTCATCCACCAAACGGCTGCGAAAATCGACCTGCCGGAGCAGTATCTCCGCCGCGTCGGATTGTCCCGTCCACAGATACGCATATCCCAACGCCTTCAGCGTGGGCTGGTTGTGCGGTTCGGCGCGGTATGCCGTCTGCAAAAAATCTGCCGCCGCCGCAAAATCGCCGGCATCCAGCATCATCATCCCCAACCGCCGATTGGCGACCGGATTTTCCGGCTGTGCCGCCAGCGCCGCATCAAACGCCGATTCCGCCCGCGCCCGCGCCGCCACTCCCGGCAACGCGCCTCTTTCGGGGGCGAGTTCCGCCCGCGTCTGATACAGCGCCCCGACGTTCACCCGCCACAGCACGGCAATTTTGGGCGAAAGGGCGACCAACACCAGCGCCACCACGCCGACGATTGCCCATCGCCAACGTACCGGCAGCAATTTGGGGGGATGATGTGCCTGCCGCCGCAACGCCCGCCGCGCCAGCACAATCGTCAATCCCCACAGCAGAAAGAGCATGGGCATTGTCCAGCGGTCGGGCGAAAATTGCGCCGAATCCAGCAACCCGTGCAGCAGGCTCGCCGTTGCCCCCAACCACGCCGCCCGAAACAACGGTTGGTGGTGAATCCGAGCGGGCAATCGTTCCACCAGCCACACCATCCGGTAAAATTGAACTAAGAGCCAGACCAGCCCCAGCACGCCGAGTATCCCCTGCCCCAACCACACCGCCAGCGGCAAATTGTGGGCATAATACAGAAACGGCACATCAATGAGAAGCTGATAGCGGGAATACACCGGCGCGAACACATCGCCCAGCCCCACCCCGGTGAGGGGATAATCGCGCAGCAGTTCGAGGCTGTTGCGGTACAGCTCATACCGCCCGCCGATACCGTTCACCAGCCGCCCCACCAACGGCGACAACCGCACGCTCCGCGTCAGCAAACTCAACCCGATGATGCCGCCAAGCGCCCCTATGCCCATCCCCATCACCGCCACCACCGGCGGCTGCCAGCGTTTCGGCAACCGAAAAACCAGCCACATCGCCAGCGCGAGCGCAATCCCCAGCCACGCCCCGCGCGAAAAGGTGATGAACAGCCCGTACCCCACCGGCACGAGCGCCATTCCCCAAAAGATGCGACGGTGGCGGTCTGCGGTAAAAATCAATCCGAGAATCAGAAAAAACGCGCCTTCCAGAAATGTGGCGGCGGCATTGGGGTGCGGAACAAAAATCGCCCACTGCGGAAAAAGATTTCCCACCCAGCGCCCCACACGCGGGGGAAATCCACTTTCCAGCGGGTAATTGAAATGGGCGTATTGGGTGGCAAAATAGAGGGCAAACAGCACGCCGACCAGCGCGCCCGCTTCGGCGATGGTGCGGGAAGAGACGGTGGCATTCGCCACCACAAACAAGAGTGAAACGCTGCCGAGGATGGTGAAAAAGAGGGGCAAACTTTCGACGGGGTTGTAACTGACCCCCACGCCAATCACTGCCCCCAACACGAACAGCGTCAATCCGCCGCCGATGAAAATGCGCCCCGGCGCGCGTCCGAGCGCGATTTTCGGCAGGACGAAGGGGAGGAGTGCCAGCGCCAGCGATACGCCCGCCAAAAGCGGGTCGGTGGCGCCGCTCGCGCCGACCAGCAGCAACGGCACGGGAAAGAGCAATCGCAAAAATGCCAACATCGGTTACACCTGCATCAGCGTGGGCGATAACCCCATTTGGGCGAGGGTGGCGGCAATTTCATCGGTGTAGATGGGGTTCATCACCAGCACCGCATCGGGTTGATAGCCGCGCAGAAATTCGGGGGAGACATATTTTTGTCCCGTGACGGGGATGAACTTTCCCTGTTTGCGGGGATTGATGTCCACCACAAATTCAATCGGGCTGTCGGCGCGCAGGATGTTCAGAAAGGTCACGCCTTTTGAGCCGCCTCCCCAAACCACCACCCGCTTTCCGGCGGCGGACAATTCGCGCAGGGTT
>JAJRSQ010000042.1 GCA_024278725.1 Chloroflexota bacterium | reverse complement strand
CGCTATAATACATGCGTGTTATGTTAACATTCCGTCTGGGAAGGACACGTGATGTACGCACTGAACATTGACCCCGCAAACCCAAAAGGAAACCCCAGCGTCGCCGAGCTGAAAAAACTTGGCGTGCAGGCGGTGCGTTTCAGCTACAAAGATTCTTCCGCCGGCGACAAACCAGACCCCGCGCAATTGCAGTTTTACACCACTCAGGTTGAGGCGTTGTACCAAGCCGGTATCGCCGCGCTGATCATCTTCACCCACGAATCGTTTCCCGGCGCACCCGCCACCGACGCGCCCGCCGACGCATGGGCAACCTACATTCATCACTTCGCCCGCCGCGCCGGACAGGTTGCCCGCGCCACATCGCTGTGGATGTCCGACTTCCAAATCTGGAATGAGCCCGACCTTCCCCAATCGCAAACGCCGTACGCTATGCCCCCCGCCATTTACGGGCAAATGCTGAAACAGGCGTACACCGTCATCAAATCGGTTGACCCCGACATCCGGGTGCTGACCGCCGGGCTGGCATCCGGCAATTCCACGTGGCTGCGGCAGGTGGCGTGGTCGCTGGGGGGAAACACCCTCCCCGCCGATGCCGTCGCCGTGCATCCCTATGGGCAGCGCCCGCAGCCGGATTTCCCCACCCCGACGTGGGGCTTCGGCAATTTGGGCGATTTGCTCATCCGCTACCGCCGCGCCGGCGCGCTCCCCCTCGTCATCACTGAAGTGGGCACGGAAGACCTGAACCCCATCGAACAGGCAGAATATCTGCGCCGTTTTTACAACCGTATCGGGCAAGATTTCCGCAACATTGTGGATGAAGTTTACTGGTTCTGCTATTCCGACAATATGGTGGAGCCATTCGGGCTGATTGACCGGCAGGGACAGCGAAAGCCGTCGTATTATGTGTTCCGTTCGCTGGCGGCGCCCCCCCTCGACGCCAACCTCACCCCGGTGATGGACATCACCATCAGCGTGAACCGCGCCGATTACGACAACCTGCGCCGCAACTACGCCCAACTCCCCGCCATCCCCGCCGATGTGACCATTGACGGGACGCTGTTTTCCGGCGCAAAACTCACCTACCGCGATTTATCATCCATCAATTACCCTAAAAAAGGGCTGGCGATTGAGTTTCCCGCCGAAAATCTTTTCCGCGAAAATACTCGCCGTCTGGATTTGAGCGCCGGGTATCCCGATAAAAGTCTCATCCGCGAGCGGCTCTGCTTCGATTTATTTGCCGAAACGAGTGTGCCCGCTCCCGCCGCATGGCACGCGCACGTCACCATCCGCGCGATTGAGGGGGGGGTGTTGCTGGAACATGGGCTGTTCACCGCGCTGGAACACATCGACCCTGCCTTTTTCCAACGCCGCAATCGCACTGCCGGCGCACTTTATCACGCCACCGGCGGCATTGTGAACGGCGAACCCGCCAACGCGATTCTCGACCCGCAACCGGAACCGACGCTCCGCACGCTGTACCAAAAGCGGAACGCCAAGCCCGACGCGCCCACGCAACCGCTGATGGCGCGCCTGTTCGGACGGCAGCCCGTCACCGCGCAAACGATGATTCCGGAAAGTTATGCCGATTTGACCGCGCTCATCACCGACATCAATCGCTGGGGGGCGGGCGTGATTGACCGCTATCTGGAAAATATTTTCGATGTGGATGTGCTGATTGACTGGCTGGCGGTGAACACGCTGGTGCAGAGCAACGATACCTACACCAAAAACTATTTTCTCCACAACCGGATGGAAGATGACCGGTGGGAAATTTTGCCGTGGGATTATGATTTGACCTTCGGGCGCAACTGGAACGATTATTGCGGCGGCTTGTGCGATGACCTTTCGGCGGGCACGTCCATCAAGGGCAGCACCCAAATGTTGAACGAACTGACCCGCCGCGTGCTCGAAAATCCCGTCTATTTTGAGCGGCTGAAAACCCGTCTGCACACCCTGCTGACCGAGATGTTCACCGCCGAAACATTATCCACCAAAATTGACGCCCTCTACACGCAAATTTCCCCCTACGTGTATACCGACACCCTCAAATGGGCGAGCAATCTGCAATTTGAGCAGGAACGCGAGCGACTGAAAGACTGGATTGACCGCCGCCGAACTTTCCTGTTGCGCGCCATCGCCCCGCCGGAAACGCCGCCCGTCCCCGGCGACAACCGCCCGGACACCATCGTCACCCGGGTGTGGATGGAACCGCCCGTCCCCGCCCACGGCGACGCGGTGACCTTCTCCGCCACAGTGCGCAATCAGGGCGCGGGCGATACGGGCGCGGTGGTCGGCGTGGCATTTTTGGTGGACGGGGTGTACATCACCTTTGGAACCAGCCCGCAACTTTCGAGCGGCGCAGACCGCACCATCCGCGCGGTGTCCACGTGGACGGCAACCACCGGCACACACCGGCTCACCGCCGTGGTGGACGATGTGAACCGCTACCCGGAAGTCTCGGAAACCAACAACACGCTGGAAACAACCTTCCAGGTTTCCGCCGCGCCGGTATCGGGGCTGGCGGATGTGCTGGTGCGCGACATCGCCTTTGAACGCACCCCCGACGGGCAAATCCGGCTGGCGGCGCTGGTGGCGAACAACGGGCAATCGCCCACCGCCGATGTGGTCGGCGTGGCATTTTTTGTGGATGGCACGTATGCCGGTTTCGGCATCATTCCGCCGTTGGCGGGGCAGCAGTCGCAACCCGTGCGCGCCCAGCAAACGCTGGCGCTCACCGGAACCCACGCCATCACCGCCGTAGTGGACGACATCAACCGTTTCCCGGAAAGCAACGAATCGAACAACCAGCTCACCCGCACCATTGATTTCGGCGCGGCGGTTCCGCGCGGATTGCCCGACGCGGTGATTGCCGATGTGCGGCTGGGGCAGGGGAGATTCGCCCCCGGCGATTTGGTGACATTCGAGGCGGTGGTGCAGAATGTGGGCAGCAATCCCACCGGCGATGTGGTCGGCGTGGCGTTTTTGGTGGATGGGCAGTACATCACTTTCGGTACTGCCGCCGCCATCGCCCCCGGCGCAACCCAAATCATCCGCGCGATTTCCGCGTGGCGCGCCACGGCGGGCAATCACCGGCTCACTGCCGTGGTGGACGACATCAACCGTTTCCCCGAAGAATCGGAAACCAACAACCAATTCAATCTCGATTTTCAGGTGCGCCGGCGCGCCGAGACCGATTTACCCGATTCCACCGTGGACGGCGTGGATTTTGAAATTCAACCGGATGGACGCACCATTCTCACCGCCGCCGTCTCCAATATCGGCAGCGCGCCCACCCCCGATGTGGTCGGTGTGGCATTTTTTGTGGATGGTGCTTATGCCACCTACGGCATCACCCAACCGATGGCGGCGGGCGCGAGCGAGACCATCCGCGCGGTGAAATCGCTGGCGTTACAGGGGCAGCACACCATCACCGCCATTGTGGATGACGTGAACCGCTACAACGAAATTTCGCACCGAAACAACACCTTCCGGCGCACCATCACCGTGCCGCTGATTGAACGGCGCGCCATTTGGATTACCCGCTACGACTGGACCGACCAAGACCGTCCCGCCGACCCCCAACGCATTGACCAAATGGTGGACAATATCGCGCGGGCGGGATTCAACACCATTCTGTTCCAGATTCGCAGTGCCGGCGAAGCCTATTACACGCCGGGGTTGGAACCGTGGGCGGCGCGGCTCACCGGCTCAACATGGAGTACGCTGGGGCAAGACCCCGGCTGGGACCCGCTGGCGCGCATGCTGGAAAAAGCGCACGCCGCCGGGCTGGAAGTACACGCCTACGTCAACACCTATACCGCTTGGCTCCCCCCCGCCAACGCCGAGAGCGGCAAACGCTTCCCGCCCGCCACCAACCCGCCGCATCTGTTCGACCGGTTGACATACGGCGCATCACACGCCGAACATCCCGGCGAATTCGGGTTGGGCTGGACGTGGCGACAGTATTCCGATGGCGACACACCCATGCCGGTGCAGTGGGGGCGGTATCTGTGGGCGAGTCCCGGCGTGGACGAAGTGCAGAATCACATTGTGGCGGTGGTGAAAGATATTGTCACCCGCTACGCCGTGGATGGCATCCATCTCGACCACGCCCGATACGCGGGCAAAGAATATTCCTTCGACCCGCCCAGCGTTGCCGCCGCCGGTGCGGAAAAGACCGCCGAACGCGACCAATGGCAGCGCGACCGGGTGACATCGCTGGTGCGGCGGTTGTATCTTCAAACCAAAGCCCTCCGTCCCGACGCGCTGGTATCGGCGGCGGTTTGGCCCTATTATGTCGATAAATGGAACTGGGGATTGAGCGAAGGGTTGAACGAATATTATCAGGACTCGAAAGGATGGTTGGCGGCGGGTATCATTGACGCCATCATGCCGATGTTGTACGATGGCAAAGCCGATGATTTTTCGGTGTGGCAGACCCTGGCGGAAGATTTTCTGGCGGACAGCGCCAAGCGGCAGGTCATTCCGGGCATCGGGGGGGCATACAACGATTTCGCGGAAATTGCTCGCCGCATCGAGGCGGCACGGCAAGCCGGCGCGCCGGGGCACGCCATCTTCTCATACGAATCGCTCAACCAGCACGGCTATTGGGACGCGCTCGCCGCGGGACCGTACGCCGTCCCCGCCGTTCCCGCCATTCAAGCAGTGAAAAAATAATCATCGGGAGTATCTATACAGCCATCAGTGTGACAAATGTCATTGCGAGCGAAGCGAAGTTGAAAAT
>JAJRSQ010000041.1 GCA_024278725.1 Chloroflexota bacterium | reverse complement strand
GTGATACGTGATACGTGATGTCACATTTTTCACGCTTCACGCTTCACGCTTCACGGTTCGATGTCGCCAGCGAATTTCAAACACCCGCAGTGCCGCTTCGATTTTCACGGGCATGTCCATCTTGCTCTGCCCGATGCGGCGGTCTTCAAAGTGGATGGGAATTTCCAGAATTCGGAAGCCGAGACGCTCGGCGATGTAGCACATTTCAACCTGAAAAACATAGCCGTTGGCTTTCACCCGTTCCAGCCCGATGCGTTCCAGCGCGTCGCGCGTCCAGCATTTGAAACCGGCGGTGGCGTCTTTGGTGCGCACCCACAGCGCCAGTCGCACCCACACCGAGTTCGCCCACCAGCTCAGAAACCAGCGCCACCAGCTCCAGCGTTCATCCACGCTGCCGCCCGGCACATACCGCGAACCGACCACCACGTCATAAGCGGGAATTTTGCCCAGAAATTGGCGGATATATTCCGGCGAATGGGAAAAATCGGCGTCCATCTGCACCACATAATCCGCGCCGTGCGCCAACGCCCACCGAAAGCCGTCGATGTACGCCGTGCCGAGTCCGCCTTTTCCCTGCCGGTGCATCACGTGGAACGCATCGGGGTGCTGCGCCGCCAGTTCATCGGCAATCGCACCCGTGCCATCCGGCGAATTATCATCCACAATTAAAATTTCCAAGTCGGGGATATTCAAATCGAACAACGCGACGGTGATTTTCGGCAGGTTGTTCGCTTCGTTGTATGTTGGAATGACCACAATTGTTTTTGGCATTGGTAATGTCTTTCGGCAAAGATTTTAGGTTCAATCAGAATCTAGGGGGAACTTATGAAATGTCATTGCGAGGCGCGTTTTTTGCGCCGACCTGTGCCCCAACGGGGTAAGCAATCTCCGCTGACGTTCATAAAGATTGCTTCGCTTCGCTCGCAATGACAACCCCCCTGAATTCCTAAAGCCCCAGATTTTAAAGCTGTGCGATTATACTATTTATGAACAGGGTCGGCAATTTGGATTGCCGGACAATTGGCAAAAAGTGTTTTTAATTGCTATAATGGTAGTGTTCTCATTAATTATTTGGCGCAGGTAAATATTTTCGTGGGTATGGTTTATGGCAGAAGGTGACGCACATCCGTACAAATACAGTTGCCGCAAGTGTCCTATTCGCAACCGTTGCATTGATTACAGCGACAATGCTCCGACGATTAAGGCGCAAATTCGGAATGCCTTTGTCAACAAGACTGATACCATTGACTTGTGGGCGAATCTGCAAGCACATTGTTTGCTGATAAAAGCGGACGAAGAGGCGCGCAAAGGAACAACGGAATCGCTGTTGAGCAAACGGTTGCGCCGCGCCCGAAAAGCGCAGGAAGAGGCGCTCGCAGGCGCGAAAAAGCCCCCGGACGCTGCCCCGCCCCGCGCCCCCAAAAAACCGACGTTTATTGTGCCGCCCCCGACCCGCCCCGACGACATCCGCGACCCGCACCAACTCACCCGCCGCGAAGTCATCAGCGCCCGCAGCAGCGGACGACGCTACTGGGTGACCGTCCCCACCAGCGGGCGGCACATCGCGCTGCCGGTGGATGGCGCGGTGGTTCTGGGGCGCTACGACCCCACGTTTGGCATTCCCCCCGATGTGGATTTGACCTTTGAAGACAGCGGACACGAATCGATTTCCCGCCGCCACGCCCGCATTTCGGGCACGGGGGGTATCCATATCATCGAAGAGATGGGCAGTCGCGCCGGTATCATCATCAACGGACAGAAACTTTCGCTGGGCACAACCCGCCGATTGTACGAAGGGGACACGCTGATACTGGGGCGAGTGACGCTGCGCTACGGCATTATGCCCGGCTGGGTGCAACGGCTGTCGCAATACCCGAACCTGCAGCACCGGCTGATGGTCGCCAGCACCGGCGATGTCCGTCTGCTCGAACCGGGCGCAGCGCAGGTCATCGGGCGGAGCGACCGTTTTGTGAATTTCACCGCCGATATTGACCTCTCCGCACTGGGCGCTATTGCCGAAAAAGTGTCGCGGCGGCACGCGATGTTATCGTACCAGCCCGCTTCATCCCAATGGTTGATTGAAGATATGGGGAGCGGCTTCGGCACAAAAATCAACGGGGAATTGATGATGCCGGGGCAAGTGCACACGCTCGTGCCGGGAGACCACATTTGGCTGGGCGGGTGCGTGCTGGTGTACGACGTGGAAGTACACTGATATTTTGCGCTATTCGCAGAATTTGGTAGGATGTACCGGTGGCAATTCACAAAAAAATAGGGCTCAATCAGAATCTAGGGGGAGTTCATGAAATGTCATTGCGAGGCGCGTTTTTTGCGCCGACCTGTGCCCCAACGGGGTAAGCAATCTCCGCTGGCGTTCATAGAGATTGCACCCTTCGGGCATTTTCAACTTCGCTTCGCTCGCAATGACAAACCCCCTAAATTCCTAAAGACCCACAAATAGCATGAGCGAGAAAATCATGGCAAACAAAGACCCAAACGACCTTGAAACAATCATTTGGCCCGACGACAAAAAAGAGATGGTTTTTGTAGCGGGTGGAACGTTCACTATGGGCAGTGATGTGGACGCAGAAAATGCGAAGCCCGCGCATACGGTTTCTGTTGCCAGTTTTTATATTGATCGCTGGCATGTCACCAACGCGGAATACAAAAAGTTCATTGATGCCACCGGACACCCCATTCCCAATTACGATGTGCCGTGGTGCAACACGCACGGCTACAATTGGGACGTTGATACCCGCACTTTCCCCGAAGGAAAAGCCGAGCACCCGGTGGTGCTGGTGACATGGGAGGACGCGCTGGCGTATGCGGCGTGGGCGCAAAAACGATTACCCACCGAAGCCGAGTGGGCATTGGCGGCGAGGGGACTCTCGGCGCGGCGTTACCCGTGGGGGGATGAATTTCTGCTGAACCATTGCAACTCCGCAGAAGCCGGATGGGGCGGAACGTGCCCCGTGGGGACTTTTTCACCGCAGGGTGACACCCCCGAAGGGGTGGTGGATATGGTGGGCAATGTGTGGGAATGGACAAGCTCGCTCTATCGCCCGTATCCGTATCGCCCCGACGACGGGCGGGAAAATCCCGCATCGGGGAAATGGCGGGTGTTGCGCGGAGCAAGCTGGGTGAACGACGCCACCATCGCCCATGCAATTGCGCGGCTGGACGGAGATTTTCTGTTTTACAACAATGTGGGGTTTCGCTGCGCCGTGGACGCGGGCGAAAAATAAAGCGAAAAGAAAAAACGGTCGGGTTTTTCGCCCGACCGTTTTTATTGGCAACAAAATTGCTGTTCAAACCGGCGTTAAGCCGCTCCCATCCCCGTGGAGATGGTTTTACTGCGCTCAATGGATTGCAACGCCAAATATCGCTCGCCGAATTTGTCGATATTTTCCAATTCGGTGTCAAATTGGTCATAGTGGCGTTCTTCCTCTTCCACCAAGCCTTCAAAAATTTTCTTCGAGGCGGAATCCGCATTTGCGGAACATTCATTCGCCCACAGGTTGTAATCTCTGGCGCTGTCTTCTTCCATTTTTCGGGCGAGTTCCAGCATTGCGCGCACATCATGCAGTTTTTGCACGCCCACGGCGGGGGTCATTTCTATTTCACCGTGCAGGAACAAAATCCTTTCCGCGCAGCGTTCAACGTGCATCATCTCTTCGATGGCGGTTTTTTTGAACAGACCGGCTAACAGGTCATACCCTTGGTCGTCGCAGTGGAAATGAAAATACATATATTGATGGACTGCGGACAATTCATCCGCGACGGCTTTGTTGAGTAATTCAATACTTTTTTCGTGCATCTTTCCTCTCCTTCACTCTCTGAAATGAAATATCTGTGTGATTTACGCCAAATAATCCCGCAACTGCCGCGAGCGGCGCGGATGGCGGAGTTTCCGGAGTGCCTGTCCTTCAATTTGGCGGATGCGCTCGCGGGTGAGTCCGAACTTTTTCCCCACTTCTTCCAGTGTGTAGCTTCTGCCGTTTTGCAATCCGAAGCGCAGGCGCAGAATGCGCGCCTCGCGCGGGGTCAGGGTCGAAAGCACATCTTCCAGTTTTTCCTGCAACAAATGGTGATACGCCGCATCCGGCGGGGTCGGCGCGTCTTCATCTTCGATGAAGTTGCCCAATTCGCTGTCTTCTTCCTCCCCGACGGGGCGTTCCAGCGATACGGGGTGCCGGCTCACGCGGAGCATCCAGCGCACTTTCGAGGGTTCGAGTTCCATCTCAACCGCCAATTCCTCCGGCGTCGGTTTGCGTCCCCATTCCTGTTCCAACCGGCGCGAAACCTGATGCAGCTTGCGAATGCGGTCGCTCATATGCACCGGCACGCGGATGGTGCGCCCCTGGTCGGCGAGGGCGCGGGTGATTGCCTGCCGAATCCACCAGGTGGCATACGTGCTGAACTTATAGCCGCGGTGATAATCGAATTTTTCCACGGCTTTCATCAAGCCGAGATTGCCTTCTTGAATCAAATCGGAAAACGGCACGCCCTGCCCCATATATTTCTTGGCGATACTGACCACCAGACGGGTGTTCGCTTTGATGAGATGGTCGCGCGAGCGGTTTCCGGCGCGGACGATGGCTTTCAATTCGTCCATCCGGTCGAGGTCGGCGCCGCTTTTCATTTGCCGCAGTTCCAGTTCGGCTTTGCGCCCCTGTTCCAAACTACGCGCGAGCGTCGTCTCTTCCGTGGTGGTGAGCAGCGGCACGCGCGCCATTTCCTTCAAATACAGGCTGATGGTGTCATCGGCGGCGATGGCGCTCAAATCGAAGGGGTCAATCTCCACTTCTTCTTTTTTGGCAGCACCGGCTTTTTTCAGTTTTTGTTCCTCTTCGGCTTCTTCCGCACTGGTATAAACTTCAATACCCTGACTCACCAGTTGGATGAACAATTCTTCCAACTGGTCCATATTCTCTTCCGCTTCCGGAATAGCAATTAATAAATCGTCAGAAATCAAATACCCTTGACGGGTCGCTTTTTGAAGCAACAATTCAAGGGGAGGAATTTCTTCCTGCTCCGGTTCCTGCGAGATAGAGGGGTCTTCAACTGCTTTTAGCGTCTCTTTTTCTGTCATGCCTACCTTCATTTATTTCGTAGCACGAATTACTTTTTTTTACAATATAATAGCCAGGCGGGCGAATAGAAAAAGCCTGGCTTATATTGATGTATGAAGCCCGCAAAGGCTTTTAACGGTTTGATTATAGCATACCGATTAATCGGTTGTCAACCCATTTGCCACAATCGGGCAAAATTTGTTTGTTTGTGGTGATTAAACGCCATAAAAATACGCTTCTGCCATTTTACGAAAGAGCGGCGCCGCCTGTGCCGAACCTTCTCCGGCGTTTTCCAGCATGACCACCACCACAATTTCCGGGGCATCGGCGGGGGCGTACCCGGCAAACCATGCGTGCGGCGCATCAATGACCGTCTCGGCAGTCCCCGTTTTGCCCGCCACCGTGAACCCCACGCCATCGAAGGCGGCTCGGGCTGTGCCGCGCCGTCCGTGCGCCACGCCAATCATCGCCTGCTGGATATTTGCCAGCGTGAATGGGGTGACGGGAGCGGTGCGAGCAACTTCCGCGGCGAAAAATTGGTCGCCGGTGGTTTGGGAGCTGAGCCGGCGCAGCAGTTGCGGGCGATAAATGGTGCTATTGGCGGCAATCGCGGTGATGAGCTGGCTGATTTGCAGGGGCGTCGCCAGCACGTCGCCCTGCCCAATCGCCATATTGACCATATCACCCACGTACAGCGGCTCACCGCGGGCGGCGCGCTTCCAAGCGTCATCCGGCACCAGCCCCGCCGCGTCATCTACCCCTAAAATTCCGGTGGATGTTCCCAGCCCGAACGCGCGCGCCATCTCCGGCAAAAGGGAGGGGTCTTTTTCGTACAACGCCTTTCCGACTTCATAAAAAACCACGTCACAACTTTGGGTCAGCCCATCCCGCAGCGAGATAATCCCGTGCCCCGTTTTCAACCAGCATTATTTGGGGAAATTTTCGCCCAGCCCGTACCAAATGCCGTTGCAGACGAATGTCTTTTCGGGACTCATATCGAGTTTTTCCATCGCCGCCGCCATGCTGACAATTTTGAAGACGGAAGCGGGCGGATACGCGCCCTGCGCGGCGCGATTCAACAATGGCGAAAGGGGGTCGTTCAGCAACCCCGCCCACGTCTCCGCGTCCACGCCGGTGGCGAAAGATTGGGGGTTGTAGCGGGGATAAGTCGCCATCACCAGCACTTCGCCGGTCACTTTGGTGGCGATAATTGCGCCCGTGCGCGCGCCCAGCAATTGCTCCGCATATTTTTGCAGGGGAATATCAAGGTGCAGATGGATGTTCCCGCCGGGGACGGCGGCGGCGGTTGCGATGGTATCTTTCACGGCGCCGGCAGCGTTGACGGTGACCAGTTTCCCGCCCCGTTTGCCCGCCAGAAACGGCTCGCCCCACGCTTCCAATCCGATTTGCCCGATCATTTCATCGCCTCGATACCCCTGCTTGCGGTAGCTTTCCGCCTGCTCCGCGGGAATCACGCCGAGTC
Source organism: Chloroflexota bacterium (assembly GCA_024278725.1). Lineage (GTDB taxonomy): Bacteria > Chloroflexota > Anaerolineae > 4572-78 > 4572-78 > JANTHQ01. Next base: position 2,590 of record JAJRSQ010000041.1, on the reverse strand, counting down.
TGCCGACAACGTGCGCGGCGGTATCGCCCTGCGGATACGCCCGCGCGGTGCGCACGCGCGCGTCAATGCCGGAGGTGGCGGTCAGCAGGTCGCCGTATTGACTCGCCGTATCCAAATCCAGCACGCCGAGCGGCACATACCAATCGGGACGGGCGGCGTTTATCTGCGCGGTGATGGCGTCCACATCTTTTCCCAGAATCCGGCTGAGTTGCGCGGCGGTGGCGGAAGCGTCCGCCAGCAATCCCGGCACAACCCCCACCGAGAGGATTTGCCCGTTCTCCGCCAGCGGCGAATCATCCGCCGCCAGAATATTGCCCCGCGTCACCCCTTCTTCCTGAAAAACCAGCATGATACCGTAACCGAGTTGCGGCATCAGCAGCGCGGGGTCCCACACCACCCGCCAACCATCCTCAACATACCGCAGGTTCATCACATGCTCGGTCATCATTTCGCCGAATAATGCCGTCTGCCAAAGCACCGTGAAGGTCGCCGCCGCGCGGTCGGTCTGAGTGGAAATTGTTTCCGGGGTGATGTCGACATCCAGAGTTGTGACTTGGTTGAATACATGATAATGTAGCGATTGAAATTCGGACTCTGTGACGCGCTGTTGCGATTCTGCGGTCAGCAGATGGTACATTGCGGGGAAATCCAGCCCTTCCCACGCCGCAAAATACGCCTGCGCCACCGCGTCGGGCTGGGGGAGCGCCGTGGGGGTGGGTGAGACGGGCGGCATCGCGGTGGGGTCGGGGCGCGGGGTGGCAGTGGAATTTTCGCCGGGCGCGGACGAAATCGGGCGACACCCGGCGGTGATGACCGCCGCCAGCAGCGTTTTTATGAAAATACGTCGGGAAAATTTTGCCGAATTCATCGTTTAAATTATAACACCAGCACAGGCGAATCAACGAATCGGCAAAATAAAAGGAGTCGCCATCACCACAGGAGGAAAAATGGAAACCTACCCCATCCCCATGGTTCCGGGACCGACCCGCGTGCCGCCCGACGTGCTGGCAGTCTACCGCCGGAATTACGGTTCGGCAGATTTGGAAACCGATTTCATAACCCTTTACAACGATACCGAAGCGCAACTGCGGCAAATTCTGGGCACGGAAAATCGAGTGGTCATTCAAACCGGCGAGGGTATGCTGGCGCTGTGGAGCGCGCTGAAAAGCACCCTGCAACCCGGCGACCGCGTGCTGGCGGTGGCGACGGGCTTGTTCGGGTACGGTATCGGGGAGATGGCGGCGTCCATCGGCGCGGAGGTGCGCACCATCGGGTTGCCGTACAATGAAACCATCGCCGATATAGCGGAAGTTGAACGCGCCATTGTTGATTTTCAGCCCAAAATGATAACGGCGGTTCACTGCGAAACGCCATCGGGGACGCTGAATCCGCTCGCCGCACTGGGCGCGCTGAAACACAAATATGATGTGCCCCTCTTTTATGTGGATGCCGTCGCCAGCGCGGGGGGCGCGCCGGTTTTGGCGGATGAATGGCACATTGATTTGTGTCTGGGTGGGTCGCAAAAATGTTTATCCGTCCCGCCGAGCATGTGTTTTCTTTCGGTGAGCGAGGCGGCATGGGAAATCGTCCATGCGGTGGATTATGTGGGCTACGACGCGCTGAAACCCTTTTCTTCCGCCCAAGCCGAGCATTATTTCCCCTACACCCCGAATTGGCACGGCGTGGCGGCGCTGCACGCCGGCGCGTCGCGGTTGCTGGCAGAAGGACTATCGAACAGTTTTACCCGCCACCAAACCGCCGCCGAAACCTGCCGCGACGGGCTGCGGCAATTGGGAATCGCGCTGTATCCCGCCGAAAACGCCGTCCCCTCGCCGACCGTCACGGCGGCAATGGTTCCCGACGGCTTCGAGTGGCAATCTTTCGACGCCGAATTGCGGGCGCGAGGGCTGGCGGTCGGCGGGAATTACGGCGCGCTGGCGGGCAAAGTCTTCCGGCTGGGGCATATGGGCACGCAAGCCGATGTGTCGCTGGTGTCGGAGGCGTTGGGGGTGATTGAATCCGTTTTGCGGCAGCGGTGAATCATTCCCCGCCCGGATTTTCCATCGCCGTTTCCCACGCCGCCAGAAATTCGCGCGCCGTCTGCGAGGCGTGCAGATACGAGAATCGAGCGACCTGCCGCCCCATTTCCCCCAACCGGCGCGCTGTATTTTCATCGGTGGGCGTGCCGTCGGCGGCAAATTTTTCGGACGCATTGGGGATGGCGACTTGTTCGGGGATTGCCCAGCCGTGCAGAGAACGGCACACCGCGCGCAGAGCGCTCAACGGGTAGCTGCCGCCCAACGCGCCCCCGGCTACCGCCACCAAGCCAATCACCTTGCCCCCCACCTGCCGAAAGCCGAGCAAATCGAGGGCGTTTTTCAGCACGCCGCTGTACCCGCCGTGATATTCCGGCGTTCCCAAAATGATACCGTGCGCCGCCGCCACATCCGCCCGCAACCGATGCACCCCCGCCGGCAAATCCTCATCGGGCGTTTCGCCGTCACAAAAGACCAAATCATAATCGCGCAGGTCAATTAATTGCGTTTCCGCGCCCGCTTTTTTTGCGCCCGCCAACGCCACCTTAACTGCC
>JAJRSQ010000485.1 GCA_024278725.1 Chloroflexota bacterium | reverse complement strand
TAAACGGCGGGACGTTTGAAGCCGTGCTGAATCAACGTTTCAAACACTTCGATGGCGTCGGCGTTGTCGCCGCGCGTGTGCAGGTCAATTGCCTGCCCAATCAGCATATCCAGTTCCGATTTTGGGATGGCGAGATTCAAATCCGGCAACGATTCTTCAAACAGGACGTTTGCCAGCTCCTCCAGCGCGAGTTCCACCACCTCCTCGCGCGGGCTGCCCGGCAACGCATCATCCTCCTCCGTGTCGAGCGCGGAGAACGCCAGCAACGCCGATTCTTCCTCAGTGGAAACGTGGTCATCCCAACCGAGTTGTTCATCATCGGCGGCTTGGGTGGAAGCCAGCAGCGCATCGGCGATGGATTCGCCCCCTTCCAGCGCGTCCAACGCCGCCAGCGCCACATCGGCGTCCGGGGCGATTTTCAGGGCGGCATTCAGATACTGCCGCGCTTTGGCATCGTCCCCACGCGATTGGAATGCCGCCGCCAACTGCACCAGTTCGTGCGCGGCGCGGTCAACATTCCCCAACCGAACCAGCGCGTGCGCCAGATTGTTCCGCGCCTGAATTTGGTTGCCGTCAATCTCAATCGCTTTGTCCCAAAATTGCACCGCCGCTTCCAGTTGCCCCGACTTGGCTTGCAGATTACCGGCATAAACATATGTTTTGGCGGCTTGGTCGGCGCGCCCCAAATGGGTGAACACCGCCGCCATCTTTTCCAACGCCTGCCCGTGCGCCGGATGAAGCTTCAGCACGTGCTGCAACGCCCGCACCGTCGATTGGTACTGCTGCAATTTAAAATACGCATCCGACAGCCCCAGCAAAGCGGGAATATCGGTGGGGAATTCCTGCACCGCCGCGCGATATGCCTTTAAAGCGTTGGTCCAGTCACCCTGCGCCGAAAAGTTTTCGGCGGCACGCAACGCCTTCTCATATATTTCCTGATTGCCAGCCAAACGTCACCTCCAAACTGCGGGTAAACGGATTATGCCATCAACAGCGCCAAAATCCCCTTCTGAGCGTGCAAACGATTTTCCGCCTGCGGGAACAGGACGGAATGTGCGCCATCCGCCACCGAATCGGTAATTTCTTCGCCCCGGTGAGCGGGCAGGCAGTGCATCACAATGACATCGTCTTTGGCGTGCGCCACCAATTCGTCATTGACCTGATACGGCGGGAAAACCGCCAGCCGTTTTTTCGCTTCCGCTTCCTGCCCCATGCTCGTCCACACATCGGTATAAATTACATCGCTGCCGGTCACCGCTGCCACCGGGTCATGGAAAAATTGCAGCGTTGCGCCACTTGCGGCGGCATCATTTTCCGCCAGCGTCACATATTCCTGCTCGATTTCGTAGCCTTCCGGCGTGGCGATATTGAAATTCACACCCAGTTTCGCGGCGGTGAACATCAGCGAGCGGGCAACATTGTTTCCGTCGCCCACATAGGTCAGGGTGATACCGTCCAGCGTCCCTTTATGTTCCAGAATGGTCAGAAAATCGCCCATCGCCTGGCATGGATGGTTGAAATCGCTCAAGCCATTAATCACCGGTACAGAGGCATATTCCGCCAACTGCACAATATGGTCATGCGAGAAAGTTCGCGCCATGATGCCGTCCACATACCCGGAGAGGACGCGCGCCACATCGGGCACGGATTCGCGCCCGCCCAGCCCGATTTCGTTGGGCGAAAGATACAGCGCATTGCCACCCAGATGCAACATCCCCACATCGAATGAAACACGGGTGCGCAAAGAGGGTTTCTGAAAAACCAGTGCCAAAATCTTCCCCTTTAAAATGGGACGGTTCCCCCCCGATTTCCATTCCTGTTTCAGTTTGACGGCTTTATTCAAAACCGTCCATATTTCGTCGGCAGAAAGTTCGGTGAGACTGACAAAATTTTCCATGGGTGAGGCTCCTTCAACTAACGGTTAAAAGGTTTGGATGGTATAGATTTTTGGTGCAACAAATACCGGCGGTTCCCCTAAAGTATACCACATTTCACAAGGGAGGGTAAGCCAAAGTTCAATGTCGGGACGGCGTTTTTCGCGCCCAGACCTGATTGTAAATATCCAGCCACGGGCGAATTTTCACGGCATCGAAACCCAAATCGGTCAACAGGCGGGTCAATTTTGCGGAAGAGAAGGTTTTGCCGGGCATCAATTTTGTTTCCCAGCCGATGCGGTTGGTGGCGAGCAGCACGCCATCCGTTTGGATGATGCGCGCCAGCTCGCGCAAGCCGGTGACGGGACGGGGGAAGAATTCCAGCGCCTCCATGCAGGTTGCCGCCCCCGCCGAGCCATCGGCGAAGGGGAGACGCATGGCGCTGGCAACCACCAGCGGCACATCGGGCAGCATGTCGCGCGCTTCCGCCAACATCCGCGTGGAGCGGTCAACGCCCACCACCACCCCGTGGAAACCGGGATGTGCGCGCATCGCCCGTGGCAGCCGCCCCGTGCCGGTCGCCACATCCACCAGCACCCCCTCAAAATCCGCGCCCAAAGCCTGCACCAACGGCGCGGCGACAAACAAATGCTCTTCCTGCGGGTTAAATTCTTTGATACGATTGTATTTGTGCGCGTACCGGTCGTACAGCAGCGTGACGATGCCCTGCCCCAGATACGCCCCTTCGGTCACCACAATGTGCCAGTAGAGTACCGCCGCCGCCAACGCGACGATGCCCGCACCCCACAGCCACGCCATCACCCTGCCCCCCCAACGGTGACGGCGGCAATCAGCAGCCCCAGCAACGCCATTTGGCTCAATGCCCGGTATGTTTTTTCGGAAAAGGGGCGCAGCCACAGCGATGCCACCACCGTGAGCAGAATCGCCGTGCCACCGAGCGGTTGGCGCAAGCTGAACAGCACCGTCGCGGCGGCAATTTCACCGAAGATGATCCAACGTTCCGCTTGCGCGGGCGCGCGCATCAGGCGCAATAGCCCCAGAAATATCACCGTGTACGCCAGCGCCAGCAACAGCGATACCGCCGTCCGCTCGCCGGAGATGCGCTGCACGGCAACGAAGGGCAGGAATGCCATCACGATGGCAATCCAAGCGTGGTGCGCCAGCGTGCGCGGTTGTTCGCGGCTGAAAAACAGCGCGGTGACGATGAACAGCGTGGTGATGCCCACCATCGCCCAACCGAGCCACGCGCTCAAAATGATGGCGGTCGCCAGCAGAAACATCGCCGGCTGCCACACCCCGTCGGCATGGATGCGCAATTTTTCGCGCCAGATGGCGGCGTGATGCGCCGGCGAGCGACGGGTGGCATAGGGGAGTTTCGGCGCCACGGGGGGGACGGTTCCCAACTGCAAAATTTTCCACAGCGAGCGTTCCACCAGCAAGTGCCAGATTGACCCCCACACCGAATCCACCAGTACCCACAGCACCAAAATTCGCACCAGCCACGGCGCGTATGCCTGCCAGCCATCCCATCGCCACGGCGCGGGATGCGTCATCAGCGCGGCGGCAATCACCACCCATCCGGCGGACAGGGTGAACCAGCGTTTGTTGGGGACAATGGTTAAAGTTACAGTGCGGTTGATTGCATTCATACGCGCAATTATACTCAAATCAACAGATTGTGAAACTGTCCGGACAATAATTTTGCCTTCACCCCCGCCGATATTATAATTGAAGAAATATGCGCGATTTTTTTTGAGCGCACAATTCCATTTCGGGGGAAATCCGACGTGATTCAAGGCGTAATTTTCGATTTGGGCAGAACGCTGCTCGAATTTAAAGGCGATATGGATGCCGTTGAAACGCAGGGCGCACAGCGCGTGGCGGCATGGTTTCGCCAAAAGAAGCGCATCAAAATAGATGTGGATGCGCTGGCAGCGGCAATCACCGCCGCGCGGAATGATGGGCGCGCCCGTGCGCCGGAAACGTTACAGGAATTTCGGATGCGCGACGGCATCGTGACCGCGCTCCGTATGGTGGACGCGCCCGCGCGCGCGGAAACGCTGGCGGAAGAAGCCACCCGCGTCTTCTTCCGGCACGAAGAGGATGGGCATGCGCTGATTCCGGGGGCGCTGGAAACCGTCAAAACCCTGTGGGGCGATAAATTTCGGTTGGGGTTGCTCTCCAACGCCACCGATGATGCGCTCATCCAGCGGCTGGTCAACCGTTTCAACCTGCGCCCGTACCTGTCGCCGGTTTTCAGTTCGGCGGGGTTGGGCTGGCAAAAACCGAGCGCGAAACCGTTTCTGCTGATTGCGGAACGGTGGGGCATCGCGCCGGAAAACATCGCCGTGGTGGGCGACACGCTGAACGCCGATATTCTCGGCGCGCACAACGCGGGGATGCGCGGCGTGCTGGTCACCTACAGCGAATCGCCGAGCAACGATGCTCACCGCGATATTATTCCCGACGCAGTGGTGGGATCGGTGGTGCAGTTACCCACCGTGCTGCGGCAGCTATAATCAATGTCAGAGGATTATCGCCATGAAAAAATCACCCTCATCCAAAAAACGAAGCTATCCCGCCGCATATGAACGGGCAATCCCGTGGATTATCGGCATCATGGTGCTTGCGGTCATCATTCTGGTTATCATCATCGTGAGTGTTCCGCTGGGATTTTTCCCCGGCGGATAGAAATTGGTAGTGGTTATTTTTGACCGATGAAATAAGGTGAAGAGGTAGGGGCAGACCTATGTGTCTGCCCCAAAAGGGCGAACACACAGGTTCGCCCCTACCGGCGAAATAATTTCCGGCAGTCAATTTGAACCACCACCCAAAAATTTATCATCAAAAAGGCAGGTAACATTATGACTTTCATCACCTATCTTCCCTTCATTTCCAGCGTCGTCAGTTTTGCATTCGCCGCGACGGTTCTGAAGCGCTATATTGACCATCATCGCCGCCCGCATTTGCTGTTGTGGGGTATCGGCATGATATTTTACGGCATCGGCGGGCTGATGGAAGGTTTGCACGGCGCATTCGGCTGGAATGCGCTGGTCTTCCGGCTGTGGTATCTGTTCGGCGCGATTTTGGTGGCAGCATGGCTGGGGCAGGGCACAGTGTATCTGCTGGCGAAAAGACGGCTGGCGCACGCGCTGATGATTCTGCTGGGGCTTGGTTCGCTGTTCGCCGTGTGGCGAGTGTTCGGCGCCACGCTCGACCCCACATTGATGACCGGCGGTGAATTGAGCGGACACGCCATCACCAGCGGCGGCGTGCGCATCCTCACCCCCTTCTTCAACCTGTACGGAACCATCGCCCTCGTGGGCGGCGCAATTTGGTCAGCGTGGCTTTTCTGGCGAAAACGGGTACTGCTCCACCGCACCATCGGCAATATCCTGATTGCCATCGGCGCGATGTCGCCCGCATTTGGCGGCGCATTCAGCCGTTTTGGGCTGGGCGGCGCACTCTACATCAGCGAATTGCTCGGCGCGGTCATCATGTTCATCGGCTTTTTGCGCGCCATCACCCCGATGGGCGAAAGCATGACCGCACCCGCCGCCGCATCCGCAGAGTAGTATGGCAATCATCTACCATCTGGTGCCGGAAAGTTATCACCGCGCCCAACCCGCCGACCAACCCTACCTGCCCGCAACTTTCGCGGCGGAAGGGTTCATCCACTGCACGGGCGAGCTTCCCGCGCTGGTCGCCATCGCCAACACCTTTTTGGCGGACGTGGCGGAACCGCTGCGATGCTACCACATCAACACCGAGCGGTTGACCGCACCCGTGCGCTGGGAGCCACCCGCGCCCGTCACGGGGGCGGAAAACACGCCCGCGCCGGTGGACACCCTCTTCCCGCACATTTACGGCGCCATCAATCGGGATGCCATCGTCGAAATTTCAACCCTCACCCGCGATGCCGCCGGTCGGTGGCAATTGCCATCCACCATTGAATGAAAGGAACACGTATGACCACCCCCGCCACCAACGACATTCAAGCCGCCGTGCCGTTCATGCAGCGTATGGAAGCGGCAGGCATGCCGGAAATCGCCATCCGCACCTTCACCTACTATTATTGGCAGCTCGGCAGCGGGCGCACGGGACTCGTCCCCGAAAGCGAAATTGAGCCGGTCACCACCCTGCCCGACGCGGCACACCTGCCCGCCGACCTCTCCGCTGTGGGGAAATCGGCGCTGGCGCACACGGTCGTCATCAAATTGAACGGTGGACTCGGCACAAGTATGGGGCTGGAAAAAGCGAAATCGCTCCTGCCCGTGAAAAACGGGTTGACCTTTTTGGACGTCATCGCCCGGCAGGCAATGCATCGCAACGTCCCGCTGGTGCTGATGAACAGTTTCGCCACCCGCGCCGATTCGCTCGCCGCGCTGGAACGCTATCCGCAATTGAAAAAAGACCACCTTCCCCTCGATTTCGTCCAGCACAAAGTGCCAAAAATCGCCCAAGCCGACCTTTCGCCAGTGGAATGGGCGGAAAATCCCGCGCTGGAATGGTGTCCCCCCGGACACGGCGACCTGTACCCTGCGCTCATCAGCAGCGGCATGCTGGAAAAATTGCGGGCGGCGGGCATCAAATACGCCTTCGTCTCCAATGCCGATAATCTCGGTGCGGTGCTGGACACCGCCATTTTAGGATATTTCGTGCAGAATAATTTTCCATTCATGATGGAAGTGGCAGACCGCACCCCCGCCGACCGCAAAGGGGGACATTTGGCACGGCGGAAATCGGACGGGCAACTAATTTTGCGTGAATCGGCGCAATGTCCCGCCGAAGATGCCGCCGCATTTCAGGATGTGGCGCGCCACTGCTATTTCAACACCAACAATCTGTGGCTGAATCTGGATGCGCTGCAAGAGACGCTCGCCGTCCACACCGGCATTCTCCCCCTGCCGATGATTCGCAACGCCAAAACGGTTGACCCGCGCAACCCCGATTCCACGCCGGTATACCAACTTGAAACCGCGATGGGCTCGGCAATCGGCGTGTTCGACGGCTCGGCGGCGATTCGCGTGCCGCGCAGCCGGTTCGCGCCCGTGAAGACCACCGGCGACCTGCTGGCAGTGCGCTCGGACGCCTACCGGCTCACCGACGATTTTCGGGTGGAACTGCACCCCGCGCGGCAACACACGCCGGTAGTGGTGGCGCTCGACCCCGCGCACTTCAAATTAATCTCGCAATTGGACGAGCGGTTTCCGCACGGTGCGCCATCG
>JAJRSQ010000484.1 GCA_024278725.1 Chloroflexota bacterium | reverse complement strand
TACGAAACTTGAGATTTCGAGCAATTAATCTCCAATAAACTTTTTTGCATGGGAGACTCATAGCGTGGCAGATGTGAAAACAAACGCGAAAACGGAAAAGAATGGGAACGGCTTCTGGCGGCGTGCCGGGCGCGCAATAATCATCCCGATATTGGCTGTTGTGGTCGGGTTGGCGCTTGGCGGGGTGATGGTCGCCATTTCCGACCCCGTTGTGTTGCGCGGGTTGTCCCCAAACCCGTGGCGGGTGGTTCCCGAAGGTGAAATTGACCCCGCAACGGATATTAGTTTGGAAACGGCGCTCAAATTTCACGGCAATGATTTGAACCTCGGCGATTATGTTGTTTTCACCCGGGGAAAGAGCCTTGTTTTCCGTGAGGTTGTGTCGGAAATTCAGGACAAAGATACCCAGATTGATTTGGAACGCGCCCGCCGCCGCGCCCCCGACCTGCTTTCGGGCAATGCGGCTATCGTCCTCTCTTTCAGCGACCGACCATTTTTTGTGGTGCAGGCTGCCGGACGCGCCGTGTGGGAGGCGTACCGCGCGTTGTTCATCGGTTCCATCGGCGACCCGCAACGTATTGTGGACGGGTGGCGCACGGCGCAAGAAACCGGCGATTGGTTGACTTTCCGCGAATCACTGCGCCCGATAACGGAGAGTTTGGTCACGTCCATCCCGTATATTTTTGCCGGGCTATCTGTGGCGCTCGGTTTTCAGGCGGGGTTATTCAACATCGGAGCGGAGGGGCAAATCGCCATTGGCGCGGCGCTGTCCACCTACATCGGGTATAGTTTCACCGGATTACCCGCCGTGCTTCATCTGCCGCTCGCCATTTTAGGTGGTATGGTTGGGGGGGCTATCTGGGGAATTATCCCCGGCTGGCTAAAGGCGAAGACCGGGGCGCACGAAGTTATTAATACCATTATGATGAACTACATCGCCTTTCGGCTGATGTCGTGGTTGTTGCGCGGTCCCATGCAGCGACCGGGCGCGGGCAAACCCGTCAGTCCGGTGGTGGCAGAGAGCGCATTTTTGCCGCAACTGTTCGGCGCCCCCCTGCGATTGCACGCCGGGTTGTTTCTGGCTGCCATCGCGGTGGTTTTTGTGTGGTGGCTGTTGTACAAAACGACCATCGGCTTTGAATTGCGCACCGTGGGCGCGAACCCCAACGCCGCCAAATACAGCGGAATGAGCGTGGCGCGAAATATCATCATCGCCATGGGCATCAGCGGCGGGTTAGCTGGCTTGGCGGGCGCAAATGAGGTGTTGGGGCTGAACCATTTTCTGGCGGAGGGTTTTTCGCCCGGCTATGGTTTCGACAGTATTGCGTTGGCGCTGCTAGGTAGAAGTCACCCGGTGGGGGTGGTCTTGGCGGCAATTTTATTCGGCACACTGCGCAGTGGCGCTACCAGTATGCAATCGCTGGCGCAAGTGCCAATCGACATTATCACCACCATTCAGGCACTGGTCATCGTCTTTATTGCCGCGCCGGAAATCATTCGCTGGTTGTTCCGTTTGAAAACCGTCGGCGACGAAGAAAAAACCGTTTTCACCCGTGGTTGGGGTTCATAGAAAATTTAATTGTATCTATACAGGGGGTGTCATTGCGAAGCCCGTAGGGCTGAAGCAATCCCCACTATTCAACCCGGAGATTGCACCCTTTGGGCATTTTCAACTTCGCTTCGCTCGCAATGACATTTGTCACACTGATGGCTGTATAGTCACATTTAATTATCAATTATCAATTATCAATGGGTAATGAACAAAAGTTAATGATTACTCATTCTTTTTCGGAGTGATTTATGAGTGTAGCGACTGCAACGGCTCAAATAAAGCGTGTTTCATCCGCAGAAAAGCGGCAACGTCTGATTTTTGGGGTGCTGTTTCTGCTCATCGGGTTCCTGATTATTTGGCTTTTTGCCCTTCAATCGCAAGCGGGACAGCAAACAACCTTTGGGATGAACCCCGGTTTCGTGTCGAAGGCGCCGGAAATCCCCGACTTTGTTTTCCCCACGCAACCCGTATTGTATGTGCTGGGGTTTGTGTCGCTGTTTATGGGCGGCTGGCAATTGGCACGGGGATTTAAATCCATCGGGGCGATGTTCGGGCTGGTCTTCGGATTATTCGTGCTGGCGTTTCTCTCTTGGGCGGCGCGGGACAGCGCTTTCAACTTAGTGGGCATGATGCAAGCCACACTCATCCGCGCCACCCCGATTGCGCTGGGCGCGTTCAGCGGGGTCATCGCCGAGCGTGCCGCCATCATCAACATCGCCATTGAGGGGATGATGCTCGCCGCCGCGTTGGTCTCGGTGGTCATCGCCAGCGCCACCGGCAGTTTGTGGCTCGGACTCTTCGCCGGGGTGTTGATTGGCGGCTTTCTGGGGCTGTTGCATGGCATTATGTCCATCCAATTTAAAGTTGACCAAATCATCAGCGGGACAGCCATCAACATTCTGGCAACCGGCATCACCGGATTTGTGGTCAAGCGGTTTTTTACCAACCCCGATATTAATGATAAATTGAACCATTCCGCCATCTTCCCGCCGGTTCACATTCCGGTGTTGAGCGCCATCCCCGTCATTGGTCCCATCCTCTTTTCGGTGAACGTGCTGCCGTATCTGATGTTCATCGTGTTGATTGCGCTGCACGTCACCCTGTTTTACACCCGTTGGGGATTGCGCACCATCGCCGTGGGGGAACACCCCAAAGCCGCCGACACGCTGGGCGTGAATGTGTTCAAAATCCGATATGTGAACATCGTTTTGAGCGGGATGATTGCCGGTTTGGGCGGCGCGTATTTCACCGTGGGTCGGGTGGGACAGTTTGACGAAGTGATGACCGCCGGACGCGGATTTATCGGCTTGGCGGCGATGATTTTCGGCAAGTGGACACCCATCGGCTCGCTGGGGGCGTCGCTGCTCTTCGGCTTCGCGGATTCGTTCCAGCAGAAAATCCAAATCCTCATCCCCGGCTTCCCGTCCGAATTTTTGCTGGCGGCGCCGTATATCATCACGATGATTGTACTGGCGGGTGTGGTCGGGCGCGCTGTTGCCCCCGCCGCCGACGGTGTGCCATACGAGAAGGATTAGTGATGTCCGCCGAAGAAGAAAAACCGAGACGCATCAAACTCACCATTGCCGGGTTGGCGGTGACGTTTATAACGT
>JAJRSQ010000483.1 GCA_024278725.1 Chloroflexota bacterium | reverse complement strand
CGGGCTTGCGCGATTACGCGGCGGTGTATCGCTACGGAATCGTAAAACCCACTGACCCGCTCGATAGGTTCGAGCAAGCCAGTGGGCAAGATTTGGAATGGATATATCGCCAATGGATTACGGGGGAGTAGGGGCGAACCTGTGTGTTCGCCCTTTTTGGGCAGAGGTCTGCCCCTACCCCCTACCTTGCTTCATCAGTCAAAAATAACCACCTATTTCCCGTATTCTTTGATGAACGCCTCAACTTTGTCGTGCGCTTCGCTGTCGGTGTATTGGATGGGCGGCGATTTCATGAAGTAGGATGACGGCGCGAAGAGTGCCCCGCTCACGTCGTTGTCCAGCGCGAGCTTGGCGCAGCGCACCGCGTCAATCATCACTCCGGCGGAGTTGGGGCTGTCCCACACTTCCAGCTTCAGTTCCAGATTCAGCGGCACATCACCGAAGGTGCGCCCTTCCACGCGGATGTGCGCCCATTTGCGGTCGGTCAACCACGGCACGTAATCGCTGGGACCAATATAGACGTTATCGGGATCCATTTTGTAATCCAACTGCGAAACGACGGCGTTGGTTTTGGAGATTTTTTTGCTTTCCAGCCGTTCCCGCTCCAGCATATTGAAAAAATCCATATTGCCGCCCACATTGAGCTGGCTGGTGCGCTCGATGCGCACGCCGCGGTCTTGGAAGAGACGGGTCAGCACGCGGTGAACAATCGTCGCCCCGACTTGGCTCTTGACATCGTCGCCGATGACGGGCAAGCCGCGTTCTTTGAAGCGGTTCTGCCAGTATTCTTCGCGGGCAATGAAGACCGGAATGCCGTTCACGAAGGCGCATCCGGCATCCAGAATTTGCTCCACATACCATTTGGTCGCCATTTCCGAACCGACGGGCAGGAAATTGATGACCACATCGGTTTTGGTTTCTTTCAGAATTTGGGTGATATTGGCGGTGGGACCGTCCGCTTTGGTGATTTTTTGCTTCAGGTATTTCCCCAGCCCGTCGTGAGTCATTCCCCGATGCACCGGCACGTTCAGATGCGGCACATCTGCAAATTTAAAGGTGTTGTTTTGCCCGGAAAAGATGGCTTCCGAAAGGTCTTTCCCAACTTTTTCCGCATCAATATCAAACGCGGCTGAAAATTCAATATCGCCCACATGATACCCGCCGAGAACGGTGTGCATCAACCCGGGGATAAAATCGTTGGGGTTGGCATCTTTGTAATATTCAACACCCTGCACCAATGAGCATGCGCAGTTTCCCACGCCTATGATAGCAACTCGTATTTTTCCCATGATTTCTCCTACCTGCTAGAATAGATTGTTTTGCCGTATAGTAGCACCAGCCTAAAAAATGGGGAAATATTTAGGGCGTTTGTGATATTACGCCGCGCTCATAGGCGTTTTTCGTTGTTGCAGGCGAAAAAATCCCACCACCAGCACCGCCGCCAGCAACAGCAACGCTTGTGTCGCCACCACTTCCCAGGTGGGATACAGCCCGATGAAGGGGATGGCTTTCAGGAAATCGACGGATGAGGCGGGCAGGACACCCGCAATTTGCAATTCGTGAATGCCTGTGCCCACAAATTTGAAGCCCAGATAGTAGACCAGCAACCCGGCAGTCAGGAAGAAGGGGCGCATCGGGATTTTCATGCCGAACCGTAAAATCAGCACGGCAAGCACGCCCAGCACCACGAGACCCCCCACAAAACCGAGCACTAAATCCGACAACGTGATGGAAGAAACCATGCCGAGGTAGAAGACGGTGGTTTCCGCACCTTCACGGAAGACTGCCAGAAATGCCAGCATCGCCAAGCCGAACATACTGCCCCGCGCCAACGCCTGCGAGGTCTGCCGGTTCAGATATTTTTGCCACGCATTGATGTCCGATTTGCTGTGCATCCAATAGGCGACATAAAATAGCAGCGCGGCGGCAATCAATCCGGTTGCGCCTTCGATGATGGCGCGGTTTTCTCCGGCGGCGGCGCGGCTGAACACCGCTTGCAATACCACCGCCGCGCCGATGCTGGCAATCACCCCAACGCCCGCGCCGGTCCAAATCCATCTCCGTTTGTCGCGGTTGCCGCTGCGCTCCAAGAAGGCTATCAGCGCCACCAGCACCAGCAACGCTTCCAAGCCTTCCCGCAAAATAATGGCGGCGGAATCAAATACCGTGTACCGCGCGTCGCCGGAAAGGGGCGTCAGTGTTTTGCGGATGGTGCCAATGGCGGCGATGGCGGCATCATTTTGCGGCGGGGTGGCGCTCAAAGCGGCGTTCACCTGCCCCAACGCGGTTTCAACCGTGGTGTACGCCTCCGCGGAACGGGTGGCGATGTCTCCCTCAATGCTCAGCCAGTCCAACCGAATCCCGTCAAACGTGGCGCGCGCGGCGGCGACGTCTCCCTTCGCCAGCGTGCTTTGAACGCGATTCAAGTCCTTCAGAAAGCTGCCAATCGTCACGTTTTTGCCGCCGGTGGCAGCGGCGGTGTCGCCTGAAATCAGGTTGGCAACCTCCGCAGATTCATGTTCCAGTTTTTCAAAGGCTTCATACAACACCGAGGCATCAACGGGTGTGGCTTGCAGCGAGTCCTGCACGGCGTAGAGTTTATCTTCCATTTCCAAATATGCGTTGGGATTTTCCGCCCGCAAATCATCTTCAAAAGTCTCCCATAGGTCGTGCAATTCATCATATTCCGCGGCGGCAGTGGCAGTGTCGCCGGTTTTGGCTGCATCCGCGCCCTCCTCTGCCATGCGGGCGATGCTCTGTAATTTCTCCGCAGTGGTGGGGGATTGCGCGGCGGCGGTCAACGGGAGTGACGTTGCCAGCAGCAGGGTTATCAGCAAAACAAAAAAAGTGTGGCGAAAAATGTAGTTTGAAAGCGTGGTCTTCATAGGTTAAATGGAACCTCCGTTAAAAAATATTGATTGTGATGGACGTTTCCGAAAAATGCGGGGGATGCTTCGGTTTTTTTTCAGTGACGCCATACAAATTTTTGGGTTCGCGCAAAATAGAGTACCATTACAGGGAATGCGCGGTCATACCTGCATGATTATATTCGGACACTTGATGAATTGCAATTAGGGCAACCTAATTCAAAGGGGCAAAAAAATGGCGACCCTCTCTTTTACCAGCGAAACGGTAGAAATGTATCTGAAAAGCATTGCCGAATTGGAACTGCTCACCACACCGGTGGCGATTTCCCAGCTTGCCCAACGGCTTGGGGTATCATCCCCATCGGTGCTGGAAATGGTCAAACGGCTGGCGGAACAAAAACTGGTGACCCACACCCCCTACAAAGGGGTCTCGCTCACTGCACGCGGACACAGCCGAGCGTTGGCTGTGCTGCGCCGTCATCGGCTGTGGGAACGGTTTTTGGTCGATACGCTCCGTTTGCCGTGGGAAGCGGTGCATGATTACGCCTGCCAACTGGAACATGCCGCCGCCCCTGCCGTGGTTGATGCGCTGGCGCAGTTTCTGGGCGAGCCGGACACTTGTCCGCACGGCAACCCCATCCCCGACGCGAAAGGCGCGATGCCCGCAGAGACGGCTATCCCGTTGCTGACAATGGAAATCGGGCAATCGGCGCGGCTGACCAACATCATTTACGAAGAGACCATCCTGCTGGAATATCTGGCGCGGCGCGGATTGCTCCCCGGCGCAATGCTGACGCTGGAAGACGTCGCGCCGTATCAGGGTCCATTGATGGTGCGGGTGGACGGCTTCGACCATCCGGCGGCATTGGGACGCGAAATCGCCGCGCGGGTCTTCGTGCATGTCATCGAGTAGCCTGCTATCCGTTTGTTAAGTGGGGCAATTGTACTGTACCTCACAACTCGTGTCAATAGCCTGTGGTTATCCTCTATTTTTAACGGGTATGCCGCCCGAAACTTAACCGCAGTTAAGGAGCAATAGTTTATGCCAGAATCAACATCACCGGCAACATTTAACGACATCAGCCCCGCCATGCGCGATTATTTGGCAGAAATATACCGCATCGGAATGGGGCAACTGTGGGTCAGCACCACGCTCATCGCCGAGCAACTGGCGGTCTCCGGTCCCGCAACGGTGCGAATGGTGCGCCGGTTGCAGGAACGCGGGCTGGTGGAACATCTGCCGTATAAAGGGGTGCAATTGACGCCCGCCGGGATGACGGCGGCGCTGCTCGCCATTCGGCGGCACCGGCTGGCGGAACGTTTTCTGGTGGACGTGCTGAATTTCGGTTGGCATGAAGTCCACGCGGAAGCGGACGCGCTGCAAAAAGGGATTTCCGCCACCATCGAAGACCGCATGGACGCGCTGATGAACTTCCCCACCACATGCCCGCACGGCGACCCCATCCCCAGCAAAAGCGGGGCAATGCCGCAGATAGATGATCGCCCGCTGACCGTTGTGCCGCAAGGCGCAGGGGGTATCATCAGCCGGGTGAAAACCCGCGAGACGGCAAAGCTGGAATATCTGGCGAATACCGGGCTGGTTCCCGGCGCAAGATACACGTTGAAAGCCCGCGCGCCGTTCAACGGTCCGCTGCGAATTTGCGTCAACGGGGGGGCAGAGCATATCATCGGGAACGAATTAGCCGCCGCAATCTGGGTGCAGGTTGATACCGGAAAAAGCGAAACGGCACGTCACGATTGAGAGACACGGATATGGCAGCAGACGGTCAGGGACATCGGTTTGAATGGGGAAATTTTTTGCAGGGCGGCTTGCTGCTGTATCTGATGGGGCTGCTCTTCATCGCCCTCACCGTCCAGCCGATTGCCCGCTCGTGGTTTCCACCGGCATGGGCGCAGACATCTGCCGTGGTCACTGTTGCCGAAAAAAACACCGACCGTGGCGACGGGGCACGCCCATCGTACCGGTTTGAGTACCGGTATACGGTTG
>JAJRSQ010000482.1 GCA_024278725.1 Chloroflexota bacterium | reverse complement strand
TTATGTTTCAAGTTGCAGCGTTGTCTCCACGCAACACGAAATACGATATGATTATGATTTTCTACTCAATCAGAATCCGGGGGGAATTTATACAATGTCATTGCGAGGCGCGTTTTTTGCGCCGACCTGTGCCCCAACGGGGTAAGCAATCTCTGTGAACGTCAGCGGAGATTGCACCCTTCGGGTATTTTCAACTTCGCTTCGCTCGCAATGACAGACCCCCTGAATTCCCAAAGAACCTGATTTTTCACTCACGCCGATTTCCGATACGTGATTTCGCCGTCCACTTCGAGGCTGTCCAGAATTGCCATGATGACGGTATCAACGGGGCGGTTTTGGGTGATGTCGGTTTGCCGCGCGGATGACCCGCTGGCGGTGAGTACCAAATCGCCCACGCCCGCGCCGACGGTGTCGATGGCGACCAACGGCTTCCCCTCCGCTTCGCCGTGTTCATCCGCTTCCCGGATGACGAGCAATTTCACGCCGATGAGTTTTTCATCTTTGATGGTGGAGACCGCAGACCCCACAACTTTTGCGATGAGCATATTATCCCTTTCCCGCCGGGGGTGTCGGTGCGTGCCGGGCGGGCGGCGCGGTGACTGCCCACAGAAGCTTTTGTAAATTTTCCAGCGCGTGCAAATCGTAGGTTTTTTCACCGCAATTGTCGCATACTTTTGCCGGAATGCGGTCAACAATAACGGTGCGCGGACCTTTCCATTGCACGTACACCACTTTGCGCCATTCAATTTTGCCGGTATGACAATGCGGACACAATTGCATCAAGCTATCCTCGTACTTCTTTCACAATTTTCACGCCTGCGCTGGCGCCCAAACGAGTTGCGCCCGCCGCAAGCATATTTTTCGCATCGGCGGCATTGCGCACCCCGCCGGACGCTTTGACGCCCATTGCGGGACCGACGACTTGCCGCATCAGCGCCACGTCTTCCACAGTTGCCCCGCCGCCGCCAAACCCGGTTGAGGTTTTGACGTAATCGGCGCCGGCGGCTTTGGCGAGTCCACAGGCAATCACTTTTTCTTCATTGGTCAGTTTCGAGGTTTCGATGATAACTTTACAGATTGCGCTGTGCCGGTGTGCGGTTCGGGTAACCATTGAGATGTCCCGCTCCACCAAGCCGTAATCGCCGCTTTTCAGCGCACCAATGTTGATGACCATATCCACTTCGGTTGCGCCGTCGTGGATGGCTTGCCGCGTTTCATAGCTTTTCACTTCGGGGGTATTTGCGCCCAGCGGGAAGCCGATGACGGTGCAGGTTTTCACATCTGTGCCATACAGCAATTGCGAACACAACCGCACATAGGTGGGGTTCACGCAGACAGAGGCAAAATTAAAGTGGATGGCTTCCTGGCATAATTGGGTGATTTGTTTGGCGCAGGCTTCCGGTTTCAGCAGGGTATGGTCAATAAAACGGGCGACATCTTGGTCGATTTCAGTGATGCCCAACTGCGCCGAAAATCGGGTTGCGCCCGCTTCCAGCGCGGCGGTAATTTTTGAGGGGCAGTAAACCACGCATTGCCCGCTGCAATCGCTACATGAATCATCGGTCGGTTGCGCGTCCGGTTTGAGCTGCAATCCGCCGGGAAGGGCGTTCCCGGCTGTCCCCGAACCATTGGTTTTCAGGATGGTTTGGGTAATTTCCTGTACAAGTTGTTCGATGGTATTTGCGTCCATAGGTATGTTTAGTCCTTCAGATAGCGTTTTTCGATTGCCATGATTTTATCGGCGCGGCGGGCGTGTCTGCCCTCTCCGACGGGGGTGTTCAGCCACGCTTCCACCACGGCTTCGGCGGTGGATTGGTCAATCATCCCCGCGCCGATGGTGAGCACGTTGGCGTGGTTGTGTTCGCGGCTGTTTTTGGCGGTGGCGACGCTGTAACACATTGCCGCGCGGATGCCCGGCACCTTGTTCGCCGCCATGCATGAGCCAATGCCCGCGCCGTCGATGACGATGCCGAATTCCGCCGAGCCGTTTGCTACCAGCCGCGCCACGGCATACGCCTGGTCGGGGTAGTCCACCGAATCGGTGCTGTGCGTGCCGCAATCCAGCACGGTGTAGCCGCGAGCGGTCAGAAAGGGTTTTAGGGCTTCTTTCATCTTAAATCCGCCGTGGTCTGCCCCGATGGCGATAGTGGCGCCGGATGCGGCGGCGGTTGGGGGTGGCGCGGTCATCTGCGCCAGCACTTGCCGGACAATTTCCTTCACCTGTGATTCTGAAATGGTCATATTTGCACCCAAACTTAGTTGAATCGTTCTGCCAGCCAGCGCGACAGCGTCGCTTCTTTTGACGGGCGGTCGGCGGGGATGATGCCCCATGTTTCGGGGGGCCAGTAGGAAATCCACGCCTTGCCCACCACGCTATCCACCGAGAGCATACCCCAGCTGCGGGAGTCGTTGGAATTGGGGCGATTATCGCCCAGCACGAACAAAAATCCGTCGGGAACGGTGGCGGCGGGCATCGAAGATTGGTCGAGTTGTGCGCCGAAATTGTTGGGCAGCATGTCGCCATTAATGTAGACCACTCCCCGCCGAATTTCCACCGTATCGCCGGGCAGCCCGATGATGCGTTTGACAAAATCTTTGTCCTGCTGAATGGGCGGCACAAAAACCACCACATCCCCCCGGTGGGGCGGGCGCAGGTCAAATGGCAAATGATACGAGAGTTTGTCTATCATCAGATATTGTCCATCCTGCAAATTGGGGTCCATACTGTGCCCTTCAACCCGAAAATTTCGGATGAGCAATTGCAGAATGACCAGCATCACCAGCGCCAGCACAACCGTTTCCACCACTTCCCGGAGAATTGCGACGAATATTTGCCAGCCGGTCATCGGGGGTGGAGAGGCATCTGCGGTTGGTTGGCGTTCTTCCGGTTGTGCGTTCAAGGCGTCTCTCGGTCACTCGTTCTTCTGTGATGATTATAGTATAGGTTGGGATGCAAAGCAAAGTTATTCGGAAGACACAGAAACGAATCGCCCGGTTTTGCGTCATGAAATTAAGTGTCCATCTGTAAAATCCGGCGCAGTAGGAGACAATAAAATCACGAATATCACCAATGACCGAATGGCACAAATAATCAATAAAAATTCGAGATATTCGTCCATTCGTGTTATTCGTGATTGAAATGTACCGCCATTTTTCGGATGGGTTTTAAGCCGATTTTTAAAGAGTTGTGCTATAATTGCCGATGCTACTTTTAGACGTTGGTCTCATTAATTATTTTTTGAAGGAGTTATTTTTTATGCGCCGAACTTTTCAGTTTTCAATCCCGTTTTTGTTGGCAACCGTCCTCGCGTGGGTGGGATGGGGGATGAGTCCCGCCACCCCCGCCCTCGCTGAAACCGCCATCGAGGCGACGACACACCCCGCCGCCATCTCGCCGAGCTTCACCATTTCGCAAACGGCAGTTTTCACCACCTACGTTTTTTTGCCGCTGGTGCTGAACGGCTATCCCCCCGCGCCACCCGCGCCCACCTGTCCGACCACTTCGAGCAATTTATACAACTTGATTCCGATAGACCCACAAGTTCCCGCCGACCACCCCGATTATCTGCACGGCGATTTGAACCTTTCGCTGCGCGGCTGGGAGTCGGTGACGGGTGCATCGCTGGGATTGGTGAGCTACAATGGCGGCACGGACAGCAACGCTCCGAATATGAAGGGGATTTTCACCGACGGGCGCGTGCCGACCTTCACGTCGGCGTATCAGGTTTATGATTGGAATTGGGGTTGCGGCACGGACGGTTGTCGCGGTGGATTGCTGGGCACGTGGGAAGTAACGCTGCTGGGCATGCAAACGACCCCCGGCGAAGTTTTGCGCATCCCCTCCCGTGCGCCGGACATTTATCAGGGTAATTATCGGGCATTGGTGCTGTATGCGGAAGAAAATCGGCTGACGCTGGTTTATGCCCGCGAAGATACGGTTGCCTTCGCCTATGCCGTCCATTTTGAAAATATCTGCACCGACCCGAACCTGCTGGCGCTGTACCGCTCGCGGGTGGACGCCAACGGCTGGCGCATCAACAATGGGGGGTATCAACTGCCCGCGCTGAACAACGGGCAACCGCTCGGCACGGCGTTGGATGGGGAAATAAAGGTGGCAATCCGCGACCGCGGGGCGTTCATGGATCCCCGTTCGCAGAAGGATTGGTGGCAGTAAAGGATGGCGGATGCGCGGGCGAAGGTAATGGCTATTTTTGACGGATGAAACGAGGTAGAGGGGTAGGGGCAGACCTATGTGTCTGCCCCAAACGGGCGAACACACAGGTTCGCCCCTACTTTGGTTTTTAGCCCGGAAAGTCATTTCCGGGGCAGGTCTGAAACCCGCGCGCGCCCCTCACACGCTTGCGGTGGGGTTGAACAGCCGCTCGTGCTCTTTGACGGCGTAGCGGTCGGTCATCCCGGCGATGTAATCGCACACGACCCGGTGCAGGGTTTCGCTCTCCAGCTTCGCTTGCGTTTCCGTGGGCAGGGTGGACGGATTTTCGATGAATGCCTCGAACAGTTCGGTGATGAGCCGTTGCGCTTTGATGGACATCCGCATCACTCGCCAGTGGCGGTACAGGTTTTTGTAGAGGAACATTTTCAGCGGGCGATTCAATTCGGAGAAGTTTTCATCGTGCCCCACCAGATTATGCGACATTCGGCGCACATCATCCACCGATTGGATGTTGTTGTCCGCCAGCGCTTGGGTGGTGGCGGCGACCACGCTGGTCACTTCTTTCCCCACCAGACGCCGAATGATGCGGTGACGGTCCATTTCGGCGAGGGGGGTGTTGCCGTTCAGTCCGTTCAGTCCCAATTCCGCTGTGACCACATTCCACAATTCAACGTCTTTTGAGAGTTGGGCGGGGGTAATCATCCCGGAGCGTAAGCCGTCGTCCAAATCGGCGGTGGTGTAGGCGATTTCGTCCGCCAGATTGACAATCTGCGCTTCGATGGTTCCGCGTAAATCAGGCTCAAAATCGAAAGCGTCCCCTTTGTCGTATTCGCTTTCGTGTTTCAGCATCCCTTCGCGCACTTCCCACGTCAGATTCAATCCCGGAAAATCGGGGTATCGGTGTTCCAGCTCCCGGATGATGCGCAAGCCCTGATGGTTGTGGTCGAAGCCGCCGTGCCCTTCCATCAGTTTGTTCAACGCTTCTTCACCGCTGTGCCCGAACGGACCGTGCCCCAAATCATGCGCGAGGCAGATGGCTTCGGTCAGGTCTTCATTGGCGCGCAATGCCCGCGCGATGGTGCGCCCGATTTGCGCCACTTCGATGGTGTGGGTGAGGCGGGTGCGGTAATAATCGCCTTCGGTGATGATGAAGACCTGCGTTTTGTATTCCAGCCGCCGGAACGCCGTCGTGTGAATCACCCGGTCACGGTCGCGCTGAAAAGGGGTGCGGTAGGGGTGTTCATCTTCGGGGTACTCACGCCCCCGGCTATTTTTGCACTTCATCGCATAAGGGGCTAAAATTTTTTCCTCTTGGGCTTCCAAAAAGTCTCTGGTTAGCATCATTGAATCTCCTTTTTGCTCATTCACACATTCCTGCGGATACTATAGTTATGGCTGGCGAAACCAAAAAAGACAAATCGAAACTGAGTAAACGTGAGCTGGATGTTCTCCGCGCGGTTGCCAAAGGGTTGAGCAACCAGGAAATCGGGCGGGAACTGGTCATCAGCGAAAATACCGTCCGGGTTCATTTGCGAAAGATATACGCTAAATTGGAAGTGCAGTCGCGCACTGAAGCCACGATGCGGGCGATTCAAATCGGGGTGATTGATATGCCCGGCGGGCAGGTTGCCCCCAATGCCGAAACGGCGGCAGCGGCGGCGACGCAACCGGCGCAGATGCCCCTTTCGCCCCGCCAACTGACGGTCTTTTTCGCCTCGCTGGGGGTGGCGCTGGCGATTCTGCTCACCCCGTATTGGCGCGGCATTTTCCACCGCCCCGCCGGAACATCCATGTTAGACCGTCCCGTCCCCACTGCCGACACCACCATGCCGGTCGATTTGACCGAAACGTGGCAGACGCGGGCGCAAATGCCTTCGGCGCGGTCGCGGATGGGCTTGGCGGCGCTGGACGGCAATTTGTACCTCATCGGCGGCGAGCGCACCAGCGGCATCACCGGGTTGACAGAAATTTACACGCCCGCCACCCGCCGCTGGCAGGAAGGCGCCGGGAAACCGACTGCGGTTGCCAACGTGCAAGCTGTTGTCATCGGCAAAGAAATTTTTGTGCCGGGCGGATGTACCTCTGAAACGGCGGCGACATCCGTGCTGGAGATATACAATCCCGTTGCCAATGAATGGCGACAGGGTGCGCCGATGCCCGCCGCGCGATGCGCGTATGCTGCCGCTGCCGTCGGTGATACGTTGTATGTGGTGGGCGGATGGGATGGCGCGGCGTACAGTGATGCGGTGTTCGCGTATGTGCCCGCCGAGGATGCCTGGCAGACGCTTGATGCGCCGTACCCGCTTTCGGTGGGATTTGCCGCCGCAACGGCTTACGGCGATGCGCTGTTGGTCGCGGGCGGATATGACGGCTCCCGCGAGTATGCGGATGTGTTCCGTTTTTCTCCCCCCGCAGGGCAGTGGGAAGCATTGCCGCCGCTCGAACATCCCCGCGGCGGTTTGGGGGTGGTTTCGCTGGGGGATGCGCTGTATGCCGTCGGTGGCGGCTGGACGGATGCAATCAGCACCAATGAGCAGTGGTCGCCCCAGACCTACAGTTGGACAACGGTTGATACGCCGGTCATCGGGGAATGGCGTAATTTGGGTTTAGCGACCATCGACCGGGATATTTACGCGGTTGGCGGTTGGAACGGTGGATATATGGACACGGTATTTTCATACAAAACCGTGTATAAAGTTTTCATTCCGTTGTCGTATTAGGGGCGCGATGACACTTCGCTCAGCCCCGAAATAAATTTCAGGACTGAAAACCGAAGCCGATTTAAGTCGGCTTGAGTTATGAGCCTGAATTTCAGTCCAAGCCACCAAAATCGAATAATGCCCTGAAGTTCGCAAAAAGTTTTGGGTCTTTGGGGATTCAGGGGGTCTGTCATTGCGAGCGAAGCGAAGTTGAAAATGCCCGAAGGGTGCAATCTCCGCTGATGTTCACAGCGATTGCTTACCCCGTTGGGGCACAGGTCGGCGCAAAAAACGCGCCTCGCAATGACATTGTATAAATTCCCCATAGATACCGATTGACCCAAAGTTTTTTGGACGCAAACAGACACAGACTCGACGGCTTTTCCGCAAAGCCGGTGAAATCTGTGTTCATCTGCGTCCAATTCTCTTAATCCCGAATTGAGATAGCCGGCAGACTTGTTTTGTGCGACTCAAACAAGCCCCCCGGTACGGTCTTTGTGGTTATTGCAATGCGGCGAGCAAATAACCGATTGACATGCTTAAAATCACCAGTACACCAATAATGGCGATACCGATTTGTTGACCGTTCCACTTCTTTTTGGGGGCTTCCATGTCTTTCCGGCGCGGAGCCGGTCCTTTTTTCTTCGGGCGTTTTTTGGGGGCGCGCTTTGCCATAATCCATTCTCCTGCACAAAAAATCAGTTTCTGCAAAAATTATACAACCACCACCCCGCTTGTGCAAAATCTTTTGACGCATCTTTCAGGCTATGTTATACTTTGCCATCCTCAAAATACAGGGTGAATTACCAACTGAATTATTGTCCACGATGCGATGAATTGGCGATGTCGCGTATTCCCGGCAGAGGACACCGTATTTCCAAAAATTTTTTATAGGGGAGAAAGGAACTTATGTTGAACGAAAGACTGAGGAATCTTTCGGTAATTGACAGCCTGCTATGGCTGTTGCGAGCCGCCATCATTGTGATGGTGCTGTGGGGGACATTCGTAGGATTGACCTCCGGGCGCGCCGACGGGGAGGGGATGGGACAGTTCATTCAACGCTGTACCACTCAAACCGATGTCGGCACCATTCAATGTATGGGAAAATATTCTGCCGAAACCTGGCGCGATTTCATCATCTTCGGATTGGCGCAGGGCGGTATTTACGCGCTGATTGCGTTGGGTTACACGCTGGTGTACGGCGTGCTGTTTATGATTAACTTTGCCCACGGTGAAGTATTTATGTCGGGGGCGTATACGGCATTTTTTGTGGCAAATGCCTTCGCCAAAAACGGGTTTTTGGATAGCAACCCCATTGTTGCCCTCGGTATTGTGTTGCTGGTGTCGATGGTCACCTCTACCATCATTGCCATTCTACTGGAGCGGATTGCCTATCGCCCCTTGCGACGTGCCCCACGCTTAGTGCCTCTCATCACCGCGATTGGGGCTTCTTATTTTCTGCAATACACCTTCCGAGGCTTGTATGGCTCCGGTAAAAAAGTATACCCCGACCCCGCCATTCTGACCGGGAAATGGGATATTTTCGGCATTCCCATTCTGAAAACGCAGGTGGTTGTTTTTGTTTCTGCGATGGTGCTGATGGTGGTGCTGTACTGGTTTGTGCAGAAAACCAAAACCGGCAAAGCGATGCGCGCCGTGGCGGAAGATAAAGACGTGGCGCTGCTGATGGGGATTGACGTTGACCGGGTGATTGTCATCACCTTTGCCACCGGCGCGGCGATGGCTGGCGCGGCAGGGGTGCTGTATGGCTTGCTCTTCAAGCAGGTTGACTTCATCATGGGCTTCATCCCCGGCATTAAAGCCTTCACCGCCGCCGTGCTGGGGGGTATCGGCAACATCCCCGGCGCGATGGTCGGCGGGTTGTTCCTCGGGGTGTTTGAATCGGTGGGACCGAGCCTCTTCCTTGAGGGGCTGGGCGTGCCCGCCGCTTATCAGCTCAAAGACGTGATTGCCTTCACGATGCTGGTGTTGGTGCTCATCTTCCGCCCATCCGGTATTTTGGGCGAAACCCTCTCAGAGAAAAAGGCATAGGGGGCGATGATGAAAACACAAACCTTCGATTTCAAAAGTGTATTGAAAACCAGCTTGCTCGCCGGCGGAATTCTGATTTATCTGGCGTTGGTCGGCTTGCTCACCGCCTTTCTTGACCGCGACATCATCTACAAAACGCTGTCGTTGAGTTTCGCACTTGTCCTTATCAACAATTTTGTGTTCGGTTATATTGCGGCACAGCACAATAGCGAACATAAATGGGGAACTGCCATCGGCATTGGCGTTATTCTTGGTATTGTCAGCACGGCGATGCTGAGCGTGTTGGTACTCATTTCCGAACCGCTCAATATGCGGGAGATGTTCGTCAACGCCTCCCCCACGCTGGTGAAGGCATTAACCTTCGAGAATGAAAATATTGTGCAGGGGTTGTTGCCGCTGGTGCTGATGGGAACCGCCAGCAGTGTGTTGGGCGCGGTGACCTTTGTGCTGCCCCCGCTGTGGCGGAAAGTCTTGCTTGCCGCATTGATTGCTGTGCTCGCCATCGGGACGCTGGAAGAATTGGTGAGCGATGTGGTCACCAATATTTTCAAATTATTTGGGAACAAACGCGCGGCAAAACCGGCGTTGAAATTCTTCTTCGGGCGAAAAGGGTGGTCGGTCAATGGGGCGATCATCATGTTTGTGGCGGCGGCTGTCGGCTCGTATCTGTGGAATTGGCGCGGCAGTGTGGTGAAAGAAAAAATCGGCGCATTACCCAAAACCGCACAGCGCAACCTTCGCATAGGCACGCTGATTTTCCTGTTTGCCGTGGCGATTTTCCTGCCGAACATCTTGGGCGGCTACCTCTCCGAAATTCTGGTCACCGTTGCCATCTTCACCCTGATGGGTTTCGGGCTGAACATCGTGGTCGGCTTTGCCGGACTGCTCGACCTCGGCTACGTTGCCTTCTTTGCCATCGGCGCGTACACTATGGGCGTGTTGACCTCCACCCAACTTTCGCAAACCACGGAACTCGTCAGCTTTGGCTGGAACTTCTGGGCGGCGCTCCCCATTGCGGTGGGGATGGCGGTGCTGTGGGGCATTCTGCTGGGTGTGCCCGTTTTGCGCATGCGCGGCGATTATCTCGCCATCGTGACCCTCGGTTTCGGCGAAATCATCCGCGTGCTGGCGCTGTCCAACTTTCTGCAACCGAAAATCGGGGGCGCACAGGGGATTTTGGGCATCGCCAAACCCACCATTCCCTGGTTTGGCGGTGCGATTGTCTTGAAAAGCTCGCTGGAGCTGTATTATCTGGTGGTGGTCGCGGCGGCGCTGGCGGCGTTCGTCTCGTGGCGACTCCGCGATTCCCGCGCCGGACGCAGTTGGATGGCGATGCGGGAAGATGAGGATGTCGCGGAAGCGATGGGCATCAATCTGATTAAAACCAAACTGCTCGCTTTTGCCACCGGCGCGGGATTCTCCGGGCTGGCGGGCGCGATTTTCGCCGCAAAACTGACCTCCATTTATCCGCACAGTTTCAACCTGCTCATTTCCATCAACGTGCTGTCACTGATTATCGTCGGCGGGGTGGGGAGTCTGCCGGGCGTGGTGGTTGGCGGCTTGGTGCTGGTCGGATTGCCGGAACTGCTCCGTGAATTCTCGGAATTTCGAATGCTCATCTTTGGCGCATTGCTGGTGACGATGATGCTGGTGAAACCGGAAGGATTCTGGCCCGCAGCAACCCAAAAACGCGAACTACATGCCGGAGATGAGGTAGAGCCAACCCCCACTCCGGAAGCGGCATAACAGGAGGCGACTATGGCATCAATTCTGAGCGCAAAAAACGTGACCAAACGCTTCGGCGGGCTGGTTGCGGTCAATAATGTTTCCGTCGAAATTCCCGAAAAATCCATCTACAGCGTGATTGGTCCGAACGGCGCGGGGAAAACGACCTTCTTCAATTGCATCACCGGGTTTTATACGCCGGAAGAGGGCGAAATTATCTTTCAGGGACATCCCATCAAGGGCATCCCCACCGACCAAATCACCCGGCGCGGGATTTCCCGCACCTATCAGAACATCCGGTTATTTTCCAATATGACCGCGATGGAAAATATTCTGGTGGGGGAAGAACCCCGGCTGAAATCAACGTGGATTGGCGCAATTTTCAACACCCCCGCCACCCGCCGCGAAGAAGCCGAAGCCGCCGCTGAAGCTCGCCGAATTTTGCGTTTCGTCGGGTTGCGCGGCTTGGGTGACCAACTGGCGAAAAACCTGCCCTATGGCGCGCAGCGTCGTTTGGAGATTGCCCGCGCGTTGGCGAGCCAGCCGAAACTACTGCTGCTCGACGAGCCGACCGCGGGGATGAACCCCAACGAAACCGCCGAGATGACCGGCTTCATTCGCCACATCCGCGACGAGTTGGGCGTCACAATTCTGCTCATCGAACACGATATGCGGGTGGTGATGGGCATTTCCGACAAAATTAGCGTGCTTGACTACGGTTCAAAAATCGCCGAGGGGGCGCCGCGGGAAATCCGTGATAATCCCAAAGTCATTGAAGCGTATCTGGGCACCGGCGCCGCCGGACAAGTTGACCCGGCATAATCTTTTCAAGGGAGACAAACAGCGATGGCATTGCTTGAACTGGAAAATGTACACAGCTATTACGGTAGCATTCACGCGCTGAAAGGCATTTCGCTGACCGTGGAAAAGGGCGAAATCGTCACGCTGATTGGCGCAAATGGCGCGGGAAAAAGCACGACGCTGCGCACCATCAGCGGAATTTTGCGCCCGCGTCAAGGGCGGGTGATGTTCGACGGGCAGGATTTGGCGAAAACGCCCGCTCACAAAATCGTGAATCTCGGCATTTCGCAAGTGCCCGAAGGACGCGGCGTCTTTTCAAAATTGACGGTGATGGAAAATCTGGAAATGGGCGCATTCGTCCGCACCGATAAAGCGGGCATTCAGGAAGATATTGAACACGCTTTCACCCTCTTCCCCCGCCTGAAGGAACGCCAGAAACAGGTTGCCGGCACGTTGAGCGGTGGCGAACAGCAAATGCTGGCGATGGCGCGCGCGATGATGGCGCGTCCCAACCTTTTGCTGCTCGATGAGCCGTCGATGGGGCTGGCGCCGATTTTGGTGGACGGCATTTTTGAAACCATCGTCAACATCAATAATGAGGGCACAACCGTGTTGCTGGTGGAGCAAAACGCGCTGATGGCGCTTCAGGTGGCGCATCGCGGATATGTCATCCAAACCGGCGAAATTGTACTCACGGATGATGCGAAAGCGTTGCAAGTGAACGAAATGGTGCGCGAGGCGTATCTGGGACATTGACCCCCGCAACAAAAATTATAGAGCGCAGTGTGCCCCGGTACACTGCGCTTTTTCAAGCCGGAAGAAAAAACTATGACTATTCCCGTGATATGCGTTGTCGGACGCTCTAAATCCGGCAAAACAACATTGTTGGAAAAAATGATTATCCTTTTGAAGCAGCGCGGCTATCGGGTGGCAACCATCAAACACCACAGCCATCATGGTTTCGATATGGACGTGCCGGGCAAAGACACTTGGCGGCACGCCCAAGCGGGCAGCGACCACGTCATCATCGCCGCGCCCGATAAAGTCGCCGCCATTCGGAACGTTTCGGTTGAACCGACGCTGGATGAGCTGGTTGCAACCATCACCGATGTGGATATTATTCTGACCGAAGGCTATAAACGGTCGTCCAAACCGAAAATTGAAGTTTTGCGGGCGGAACGCTCTGCCGCTCCCATCTGCACCGCGGATGAACTGATTGCGCTGGTGACAGATGTGCCCGTGACGCTGCCCGTGCGCATCTTCACTTTGGATGATGCGGCGGGCGTGGTGGATTTATTGGAAGAAATGTACCTGAAATAACTGATGTTACGCAGTTTGAGATTTGACAAGGTTCGGTATTGACAATGTGAATTTTGCCCCCTCCCCCTGACCCCCTCCCCCAAATTTGGGGGAGGGGGAACAAAAGGGGTGAGCGAGGGGGACGAAGTCCCCCTCGCTCTCTCTCACTCCCCCCTTCCCACAGGGAAGGGGGGACACAGGGGGGATGGGGAATATCTAAAATTGCAAGTTTTTCACAATAATTTCAATGG
>JAJRSQ010000040.1 GCA_024278725.1 Chloroflexota bacterium | reverse complement strand
GTTGCCGGGAGCGGTTCTTCGGACGCTATTTGAGGCGATAACCGGCGTTCCATGCGGAAAACGCCCCACGTCCCCCCCGCCGACCACACCAGCACCGCGGCGACACCGATTAATTGCGCGTTCAACTGCACAGGGAAATCGGCGGCAATGCCCCCCGACACACCATTCCAGCCAACGCCGGTTGTCGCCGCAAAAAGCGTCCGAAGAACCGCTCCCGGCAACAGAAGAAATCCCCGAACTGTAACCTATTTCACACTTGCGCTGTAAATCATTGCATCGCGTCACTTCTGTTTTGGTGATAAAATTAAAGAAATTCGATTTTCTGCCGAAACAGTATTAACAGGAGGTACTGATTTATGCGCACAAAAGTCCTTTTCCCGATTTTATTCATTGCTTTTCTCTCGCTGGCGGCATGTAAACAAGCGCCCGCGCCCACCGCACCGCCGCCGGTGAACACTCAGGCAACTGTTGATGCGGCGGTGGCGGCGACGGCAAATGCACAGGTCGCCGTGGAAGCCACCATTGATGCGGCGGTGAATGCCACTGCCACCGCCAACGCCCTCGCCAATCCCACCCCCACCAACACCGCCGTCGTGGTGGTGGTCACCCCCACCCCCGTCGCCGAAGATACCGTTGCCACAATGACCGAGGATGAGCTCGCCGCGTTGATTGATGAAGCGGTGGCGGAAGCCTATGCCGCCTCGGCGGCGTATTCCGATGCCGCCGCCGCATCCGCCGCCGATGACACCGTGACCCAGGAGGAAATTCAAACCACGGACGTCTATTATACGGACGCGGAGGAAGCCATTGCCTATGCCGAAGAGTTGATGCAGGTATATTATGACTTGTACGGTGAACTGGCATATGAGGTGGTTGATGAACTCGACCAGTTGGAAAGTGAGATGGCATCGTTGACCGATGCGATTCTGCTGCTGAACGATACGATGACGGAAATTGCCGACCTGATG
This sequence comes from Chloroflexota bacterium, assembly GCA_024278725.1. Taxonomy (GTDB): domain Bacteria; phylum Chloroflexota; class Anaerolineae; order 4572-78; family 4572-78; genus JANTHQ01. The sequence continues at coordinate 2,117 of JAJRSQ010000040.1, read as the reverse complement.
GAACAAGGGTTGGCGATGACGGAAGATGTGCTGGCGCAGCTCGACAGCGCGACCCAACTCATCACCGAAAATGTCGCCACCGCGCAAGCCGCCTCGGAAGCGTGGCACACGGCGTATCAATCGGCGCAGACGGCGCGGATGGACGCGGTGAACGCCATTCAGCCCACCGACATCACCGCCAACCCCGCCGCCGCACTGCAATCGGTGGCGGATTTCGCCCAACTGGGGCAATCGGCGATGGCGGATTACAAAATTACGCCGGAAGAATTGACCGCGCTGGCGCAACAGGGCGCGAATGCCACCGCCAGTTTGAACGCCACCGGAAACCCGAAGCTGCAAGACCTTTCGGGGATGATTAATGGCGTGACCGGCATGCTCGCCGCGGGAGACATCCCCGCCGCGCAGGCGAATTTGAGCCAGCTTTCAATGGCGATGAACGCGCTGAACGGATTGCCCGGTATGGGCGATGTCGCCGTGCCGTCCATCCCCGGCGGCTCTATGTCCGGCGCGCCATCCATGCCCACCAAGCCATCCCGTCGAAAATAACCCGTTTCCCACCCCGCACAGCCCGCCGAATATCCGGCGGGCTTTTCTTTTGCGCGCGATTCCATCCCCGACACACATCACAGCTTCGGTGTGACATATATCACACCCGCGCTGTAATTCATTTGACGGCACATCGCTTCCCCATCCGTTATAATGGGAGTATAAATGGTTCAGTCACAAAAATGGAGGAAGGATATGACACGGAAATGGTTTTCAGTTTTGTTAATTTTAGTGGTCGGGTTATTGGGTACAGGATGTAAAGTCGTGAAAAAATCATCGGCGGTGAAACCCGTGGTGACAATTTCCGCGCCGCAGAACAACGCGGCGATGACGCTGGGCGACTCGGTTTCGGTGCAAATCGTCGCCATTGATACCGCCGGAATTTCCCGCGTGGACGTGCAGATTGACGGACAGCCGTTCGCCACCTTCGCCGCCGGGGCTGATGCCACCACCTTCAACGGCGGGCAACCGTGGACGCCCGACGTCGCCGGCAGTCATGTCATTCAAGCGATTGCCTACAATGTGGACGATGTCGCCAGCGACCCCGCACAGGTCTTCGTGACGGTCTCAGCGGGGGAAAAAGACACCGTGGCGAAGGTTGACCCGGCGCAAACCGAATCGCAATCGCAACCGGCATCCGAGCCGACAGAAGCCGCCAACGACAGCCTGCCCGCCGCCACCGACACCCCCGCGCCCGCCACCGACACCCCCGCCGCGCCGACGAGCACCCCCGTGCCGCCCACCGACACCCCCGCCCCCGCCGCACCGACCAACACCCCCGCGCCGCCCACCAACACCCCCGTGCCGCCGACGAACACGCCCGTTCCTCCCACCAACACCCCCGCCCCGGCAGGACCGCTGCCCACCATCCACTACTTCAACGCCAGCGATTACGCCGTCTATTGGGGCACACCCATCACCCTGACATGGGATTTGGACGGCGCAGACTGGGCACGCTTGCGCATCACTCAAACGGACGGCTTTGTGGACGAGCAGCCCGTAGTCGCCCCGGCAACAATGGTCTTCACGCCGAGCATCACCACCACCTACCAGCTCATCGCGCACAACAGCGCCGGCGAATCCACCGCGCAAGTAACAGTGGATGTCGCGCCCTTCTACCTCATTCCGGGCATCATCCTCACCCCCTTCCCGATTATTGTGCCGACACCGACACCCGAACCCATCATCGTGCCCACCCTGAACCCCATCATCATCCCCACCATCGTCATTCCGGGACTTTAAGCCCCGCCCAACAAAAAACCCGACGGTCGCCGTCGGGTTTTTTTCGTTATCCGGGGTCGTTGACCACCCGCCCCAGTTGCAGCAGCACATTTTCCAGCTCCGCCTGCCAGCGTTCCGGTTCGCCGCGCAGAGGCATCACAATTTGCCGCCGTTCCACCCGCGCCACCATACCGAGCCGCTTGCCCAAAATTCGGCGGTCAATATCCTCCAGCGTATCCGCGCGGATGATGATATTCCCGTTTTCCGTCGCCAGCGATTTCACCCCCGCCGCGCGGCTCAAAATTTTCAGCCGAATTTGGTTCAGCAAATTAATCACCGGTTCCGGCAAC
>JAJRSQ010000481.1 GCA_024278725.1 Chloroflexota bacterium | reverse complement strand
GAATCAGCGGCGGTTTCCGGCGCGAAATTACCGTTGGCAGCAGGGGCGCGCCCCCGATGCGCTGGCGGATTGGCTCGACCCGCACGCGGTTTTCATCGGTGGCAGTGGGGGCAAGCTGGCGGAAATCATCGTCGAGGCGAAAAAGCGATTGCATCCCCGTGGGCGATTGGTCGTCAACGTGGTGGCGTTGGAAAATCTGCATCTCGCCCGCCAATTGCTGCCCGATGCGCGCGTGTCGCGGATTCAAATTCAGCGCGGCGAACCGATTTTATCGCTGATGCGCTTCAAACCGTTGAACCCCGTTTTTATGCTGGTGGACGTGAAACGTGAGGCGTGAAACGTGAAACGTGAAACGTGATGCGTAATTGCAACCCTGCAACCTTGCAACTCTGTAACCCTGTAATTTTGGAACCCGAAACCTTGAATCTGAAACCTGAAACCCAAATTTCCCCCATATTGACCGCCGTCGGGCTGGGACCCGGCGACCCCGACCTCATCACCGTGAAAGGGGTGCGCGCCATCGAAGCCGCAGATGTGATTTTTGTGCCGCGCAGCCGAGACGGTGGTGACAGCGTGGCGCAGAAAATCGCCGCCAAATGGCTCGCCGACCGCCAAACTGTTATCCCCGTCACCACCCCGATGACCCGCGATGAAGGGGTATTGCGGCAGGCGTGGCGCTCGGCGGCGCAAACCATCCACCGCGCGCTGCATCCGGCTGACGGGCAAGCGCGGCGCGGGGCGTACCTTATTTTGGGCGACCCCCTTCTCTATGGCACGTTTCCATACATTTTAAATGAATTGCGGCAAATTGACCCCGATTTTCAATTCGATGTGATTCCCGGTGTGCCGTCGTTTGTTGCCGCCGCCGCCAAAATCCGCACGCTGCTCAGCGCCGCCGGCGACCGCATCGCCATTGTGCCCGCCAGCCGGCGCACCGATGCCGCCGCCCTGCGCGCGCTCTTTTTCAATTTTGAAACGGTGATTCTGCTCAAAGCGGGCAAAGTTTTTCCGCAACTGGTTTCGGCGTTGGCGGCACTGCGTCTGATTGAATACAGCGCATATTTTGAACGGGTGGGGATGCCGGACGAGCGCATCATCATCGGCAAAGATATTTTGGCGATGCCGCGCCGCAGCCAACCCTATCTTTCGCTGATGATTGTCCGTGCCCCTGAAGCTGAAACTCCCCCGCCGGAAACAATCGCCCCCGGCGGGTATCCCATCACGCTGACCAATTTGGCGGGGCGAAAGGTGGTGGTTGTGGGCGGCGGCGCGGTCGGTGAGCGAAAAATGCGTGGTTTGTTGGCAGCACGCGTGGCAGTGACATTGGTCAGCCCGTCCGCCACGCCGCAATTGGCGCAGTGGGCTGGGACGGGGAAAATCCGGTGGGAAAAACGCCCGTTCCAACCGCAAGATATTGCGGGGGCAACGCTGGTTTTCGCCACCACCGATGACCGTGCCGTGAATGCCGCCATCGGCGCGGCGGCTGAGGCGGCGGGTGTGCTGTGCAACATCGCCGACGACCCGACCGCGGGAAGTTTCCATCTGCCCGCCGTGCATCGCAACGGGAATATCACCATCGCCGTCAGCACCGGCGGCATGAACCCGACCCGCGCGGCGAAAATTCGCAATCGGCTGGCGGCAATCATTCAAGCAGAGGAAGGGGGCACGGCATGAGCGGCAAAGCCTATTTGGTCGGTGCGGGACCCGGAAATCCCGATTTGATTACCGTGCGCGGATTAAAATTATTGCAATTGGCGGATGTGGTGATATATGACCGGTTGATTGCGCTGGAGCTGTTGCATCACGCGCGCTCCGATGCCGAGCTGATTTTTGTAGGCAAAAAAAGGGCGAAACATATTGTGCCGCAATGGGAAATTAACGAGATGCTGGTGACGTATGTCCGCGCCGGAAAGATGGTGGTGCGGCTCAAAGGGGGCGACCCGTTTGTCTTCGGGCGCGGCGGGGAAGAGGCGCTGGCATTGTCGGATGCCGGATTGCCCTTCGAGATTGTCCCCGGCGTGTCATCTGCCATTGCCGTCCCGGCATATGCCGGTATCCCGGTGACCCATCGCGGCGTGGCGCGCTCGTTCGCGGTCATCACCGGACATCACGCCTCAGGCTTGCCCAAAATTGACACCGATTGGCGGGTGTTCAGTAACATCCCCACGCTGGTTATTCTGATGGGCGTGAAACGCATTCAATTCATTGTGGATGAGTTGCTCGCGGCGGGGCGTCCGCCCGATACCCCGGCAATGGTGGTGCAATCGGGCGCGACACCGGCGCAAAAAACCGTGCGCGCCACACTGGCATCACTGCCGCAAGCGGTCGCAGACGCAGGGATTGGCTCACCGGCGGTCATCGTCATCGGCGAGGTGGTGAGACTGGCAAAGCGCCTGAAACAAAGTGAGCAAAAGTGAGGATGACGCATCGGAAGATGGGGGAGCGATTTTTGACGCTGCACGCCCTAAAAATTGAAATACTCCCCAAAACAGGACATTTGTTATTGTCTCAACGCGATAGATGTCACTTACAATCTCCCGTGAGTTTTAGTACAATAGGTATGATGCAATAAAACGGGGTGAATGAATCGCAATGCGTAATAACAGACTGCGGACAAGTATGGTTTTTTTAGGGGCGTTGGTGGGTGTATTCCTCCTGGGCATTATGTGGGCGGCTACGAGGTCGGCGCAAGCAGAAGCGTTGCCGTACATTGATTTGAGCCGACGCGAGCCGCTTTCCGCTGCGCCGGCGAAAGTAGTTCCCCTGCGTTTAGCCGTTGCCGCAATCATCTCCCCGCAAGGTACGGCTGAAAGTTATGCGGCACTGGCTGACTACCTGAGTAAAAAATTGAACCGTCCCGTTGAACTGGTACAGCGCCGGACGTATGCGGAAGTCAATGAATTGATTGCTGAAAATGCGGTTGATTTGGCATTTGTCTGCACCAGCGCCTACATTTTAGGCTCAGATAGTTTTGGCATGCAGTTGTTGGTTGCGCCACAGGTTGACGGGCAAAAAGTGTATCAGTCAGTCTTAATTGTCCCCGCTGACAGCACTGCTACCTCGATGGCGGATTTGGCGGGCGCAACCTTTGCCTTCACCGACCCCATCAGCTTCAGTGGGCGCACGTATCCCACCTATTTGCTGCAACAATTGGGAACGACGCCGGAAGTATTTTTCAACCGCACATTTTTCACTTACAGCCATGACAAAGCCATTGACGCCGTGGCGAACAAGCTGGCAGACGGTGCGGCAGTGGACAGTCTTGTTTTGCGTTACGCTTTTGAAAACGACCCGACGCTGGAAAATAAAATCAAGATTATCCACACCTCCCCCTCGTTTGGCATTCCCCCGGTGGTTGTATCGCCCAACCAGTCGCCGTATTTAAAATCCGTACTCCGTGATACATTACTTGAAATGACCGCCAACGCGGAAGGGCTGCGAATTTTGGAGAAACTCGGCTTCGACGGTTTCACCATTCTGGATGACAGTGCATACGATTCTGCCCGCGAAGTTGTGGTTCAAACCGGAGTGCAACTGCAATGAGCATATTCCCATCCCGCCTGAGCGAGCTTCCGCGATGGACGGTGAATCCCAATAACTGGTGGGCGTTGGTGAGCGGCGTCAGCGTGCGCACAAAAATTTTGGGCATCGTACTCACCCTCACGGTCATTTCCGGTTTGGGGATTACATGGCAAGTTCGCTCCGCCACTCGCGCAACGCTGATGGGTGAACTGGAGAACCGCGGACGCAGCGTCGCCCGCGACTTGGCTACTCGCAGTGTTGACCCGATTTTGCTGAACGATACATTTGCCCTGCATGAACTGCTGGTGGACACACTGGACAATCATCCCGATGCAGTCTACGCATTCGTAATCAATCCACAAGGCGAAATTCTGGCGCACACCTTTCAGGGGGGATTTCCCACCGCACTCATCTCTCTCAATGCGCCGAATGATGACAATTCCATTCACCAGAAGATTTACAACAGCAACGAAGGTATCATCCACGATTTTGCCGCCCCCATTTTTGACGCTCGCGCCGGTATGGTGCGGGTGGGGATGAGTGAAACACGCCTGCAAAATGTGGTCAATATGTTGACCAGTCAACTTTTGCTCACCACACTTTTAGTGGCGGTTTTTGGAATTGTTGCCGCCAGCCTGCTGACTTGGATTCTCAGCCGCCCTATTTTGGAGTTGGTGGAAACCACCCGCCGGGTTGGACAGGGAGACCTCTCGGTGCGCGCTTCCCATTGGGCAGATGATGAAATTGGCGCACTGGGCGATGCCTTCAACCAGATGGTCGCCGACCTGAAAACCAGCCGCGCGGCAATTGCCGAAAAAGAGACGGCGCGTACCCATCTGCTGGCGAAACTGATTGATGCCCAGGAGGATGAACGTCACCGGATTGCCCGTGAATTACACGATGGCGTGGGGCAGGCGCTGACATCCATTATGGTCGGGTTGAAAATCTTGAACCAGTTGGAACATGACGACGCAAAATCCATCAAACGGGCTGAACTGCGTCAAATTGCCAGTGAAACCTTGGATCATGTCCGACTGCTGAGCCGTCAATTGCGCCCCAGCGTGCTGGACGACTTGGGGCTTTCGGTGGCGCTGGAACGCTACGGCAATGAGTTTTCAAAACTCTACCCACAGATTACGGTCGATGTTCACTGCTCGCTCACCGCGCGATTGTCCCGCACCACTGAAACATCACTCTACCGTATCGTTCAGGAAGCGATGACCAATGCCGGACGACACAGCGACGCGCAGACCATCAGTGTTCTATTGTCGCAGCGCGGTAATCGGGTGCAGGCAATTGTGGAAGACGACGGACGCGGTTTCGACCCTAGCACCGCTCGCACCAACCACAACAGTATCGGGTTGCACAGCATGGCAGAACGCGCCGAATTGCTCGGCGGGAAAATCGCCATTGAAAGCGGGAATAATGGCACAACGGTTTATATTGAGGTTCCGATATGAAAAAACCAATCCGTATTTTTTTGGCAGATGACCATGCCGTGTTGCGTGCCGGGTTGAAATCGTTATTGAACGCCGAACCGGATATGGAAGTTGTGGGCGAAGCGGGGGACGGCGATGCGTGCGTGCAAACGGTTGCCGCGCTCGCCCCCGATGTGATTTTGCTGGACGTGAATATGCCCCACTGCAACGGGCTGGAAGCGTTGCCGGAAATTCGCCGCCGGACACCTGCCAGTCGTATCTTGATTTTAACCATGCACGACGATGCGGAATATCTGCGCAAAGCGCTTTCGCTGGGGAGCGCCGGATACATTTTGAAACAATCCGCGGACACGGAACTGCTGTCTGCCATCCGCACCGTTTACAGCGGCGGAGTATTTTTGCACCCCGGTCACACTAAAATTTTGCTGGAAGATACCCTCCGCCCGCCAACGCAAACGCATACTGATGACCCGGTCGGCATTTTGAGCGAACGGGAACTGGAAGTTTTGCGCCTGATTGCGCTGGGACACACCAACAAAGAAATCGCCGGCATGCTCTTTCTCAGCGTGAAAACGGTTGAAACCTATAAAGCCCGGGTGATGCAAAAACTCGATTTGCGCACCCGCGCCGCACTGGTTCGCTTTGCCCTGAAACACGGTCTGCTGGACGAAGCGCGCTAGCACACGCCCCCCTTGTCGGGGAATTCCCCGACAAAAACCTGCTGTTTTTCCCCACACCGAAACCTCATCTAAAGGGAATCTCCCGCTACACACCACCCGTGAACTATCATACAATAAAGACGCTTCCGAGCTTGCCGCGCTACGGGCGAAGCAGCCTATGGGCGGCAGGACAGCTTCAGCCACGAAGCCGGGTATTGACGGAAACGTCTTTGCCTTCCGATGTCCAACCGGATAATGGACAGCCTTGAAAAGGGAGCAGGGTCGCTGATGAAGCGATGTTGCTCCCTTTTTTGAATGTCCGTTTCCGAATTTATGTCATATTCAGGGAGGAGTTGTTATGATACAAACCCACATCATCCTAAATTCCCCGGAAGGGAGGGTAAAAAATGTCTGATTTTCTTGAAAAAGAGAATATTATGCTTCCAATGCAGGACGACATCAAAAAAGCTTTGGAAAAACCCGAAGCGGAGCGCCATTGGGTGATGGTAATTGACACCCGTAAATGCGTGGGGTGTACGGCTTGCACCGTGAGCTGTGTGGCAGAAAACAAACTGCCGCCCGGTGTGGTCTATCGCCCGGTGCTGGCGCACGAATTCGGCACCTTCCCCAATGTGGGGCAACGGTTTATGCCCCGCCCCTGTATGCAATGCGACAACCCGCCGTGCGTGCCGGTGTGCCCCGTCAATGCTACATGGAAACGGGACGACGGCATCGTTGCCATTGATTACGATGCCTGCATCGGTTGCCGCTATTGCATCACCGCGTGTCCGTATTCCGCCCGCACCTTCGATACCGGGCATACCTATGATGAGGGCACGCCCGCTCAACTTGATTACGAGCTGGAACCAAACTTTGAATACGGCGCAGAATGGCCCCGCGATGAAGGTTCGCCCATCGGTAACGTCCGCAAATGTCACTTTTGCCTTCACCGGCTCAACGAAGGCGAATTGCCTGCGTGCGTCACCACCTGTATCGGTATGGCAAACTACTTTGGCGACGCCAATGACCCTGACAGTCTGGTGGCAAAATTGATTGCCTCGCCCAATGTGAGGCGTCTCAAAGAAGAGATGGGCACTGAACCCAGTGTCTATTATCTGATTTAGTGGGAAGGAGTGAAAAATGAAAAAAATCGCATGGCTGATTGCCATAATTTTGTTTCTGGTTGGTTTGGTGGGCGTCTATCAGCGGCTAACGCTGGGACACACCGGCGCCAACTACGGCAGCTACGTTCCCTGGGGATTGTGGGTTGCCGCATACATCTATTTCATCGGATTGAGCGCCGGCGCATTTTTGCTCTCTGCGCTGGTATATGTTTTCCGCGTAAAGCTTCTGGAACCTGTCGGCAAGCTGGCGCTGTTCACCGCGCTGTCAACACTGGT
>JAJRSQ010000480.1 GCA_024278725.1 Chloroflexota bacterium | reverse complement strand
TCGCGTTCCCCATATTTTTGAAAATTGTGGGGTTTTTCAAGCGGGCGGCATCCTCATCAAGCCGTTGCCGGCGGCGTGCCAGCCGTTTTTGCGCCTGCTGAATGCGCTGCCGGACGGGCAGCCGCGCCGCGAAATAACCGTCGGTGGCGACGGTGTCCGTGCGGGAAAAATGGGCGGCAACGGCGGCGGACATGCTGTCAATCGGTTCCGCGCGGGGGAGGTGAGTCAGGGCGATGGGCGCGAAAATGTCCACCGCGTGCGATTGCGTGAAAACCACGTGCGGCGACCATGCATGGTCGTCAACGTGCCGGTACACCAGCCGCAGCGTTTCCACCAGCGCCGTGGGGTCGGTGAGGGCGGCGGCGGGCGTTTCCGCGTCGCCCGTGGCGCGAAAAACGATTTCCCGCGCGATGAGCGGACTCAATCCCGCCAGATGGCGCACCAGTGTTTTCTCCAGCCGAGCCGTCGGCGGCGCAGCCCCGCAGATTGCCGCCAGCCGTTCCGGGGTGAAGGCATCGGGCATCAATTTTTGTTGGGCGGTGGGCAGGGTGTACGGGTGATTGGGCAGCAACGGGCGGCTGAAATCGCTTTTGGTGGGGGCGGGGCGCACAATTGCCAGAATTCGGCGGGTATCATCCAAAAAGATGAGGTTGCTGCGCGTGCCCATCAATTCCACCACCAGCGTGTGGTCGCCCAGTTTGCCGGAAAAATGGAAGAGCAATACCCGCTCGAAGGGGGGCTGTTCGATGGTCATCAGCAGACTGCCGCGCAGATATTTCCGCAAAAGCTGAAACATGGGGGTGGGGGTGCTGTCGCCCCGGCGGGGTTTTTGCGGTTGCAGGCACACATACGGGGCGGCGGGGTCTGCCGAGAGCCGTAAATATCGGCGTTGGCTTTGGGCGTATATTTCCAACCCGAAGGCGTGCGGGGTGAGTTGAACCACCTGCTGAATGCGCCCACCCATTATTTCCATCCGAAATTCATCCGCCAGCGCGGCTACTGAAAATGTATCAAGGTTCATCATCCCTCTGGAAAATCAATCTACCTGTGGTTATAACATGGGGATACCGATTGAGCAAAGGAAAAATTGTGCGTTTGGTGTGTTTCGTTTCCCTGATATAATGATATTTGGATTCAGATATGAGGGTGTTCGCGGTATATCCGCGACAATTCACCGAAAGGAGCGGAACGGAATGGATTATCGGTATTTGGGCAGAACCGGGCTGAAGGTGAGCCAACTGTGTTTGGGAACGATGACGATGGGGCGCGAGGCGGATGAAGCCGCCAGCCACGCACTGCTGGACGCTTTTATGGATGGCGGCGGCAATTTCATCGACACGGCGGATGTGTACACGCAGGGGGTTTCGGAGCAGATTGTGGGGCGGTGGCTGAAAAATCGGCGGCGCGATGATGTGGTGCTGGCGACCAAAGTGCGCTTCACGATGGGCGACGGGGTGAACGATGTGGGCTTGAGCCGCAAGCACATTCTTTCGGCGGTGGAAGCCAGTTTGCGCCGCTTGCAAACCGATTATATCGACTTGTATCAGGTTCACTGTTGGGACCCCGGCACGCCGTTGGAAGAAACGCTGGAAACGCTGGATACGTTGGTGAAAAGCGGCAAAGTGCGGTACATCGGGGCGAGTAATTTTACCGGCTGGCAATTGCAAAAAGCGGTTGACACCAGTCGCCGGATGGGGCTGGAAGTCTTTTCGTGTCTGCAACCGCTCTACAATTTGCTGGATCGTTCGACGGAATGGGAGCTTGTGCCGGTGTGCCAAAATGAAGGGCTGGGCATCATCCCGTGGAGTCCACTGCGGGGCGGATGGCTCAGCGGCAAATACCGGCGGGGAATGACCGCGCCGCCTTCGGGCACGCGGGTGGAAGATGCGGAAAAACATGGCTGGAGCGAATCATGGCGTGCATACAACAATGAACACACCTGGCGGGTGATTGATGCGCTGTTGGCTGTCGCGGCGGAGGCGGAAAAAACACCGGCGCAAGTGGCGCTCAACTGGCTGGTGCATCGTCCCGGCGTCACCGCGCCCATCATCGGGGTGCGGAACTCGGCGCATTTGCAGGACAATCTGGGGGCGGTTGGCTGGCAATTGTCCGAGGCGCACCGGGCGCGACTGACCGAGGTCAGTGAGCCGTCACCGCCGTACCCGTATGATTTTATCGCCAAAGTGGTGGGCAATCGCTGACGGGTTGCGGGCATCAAAAAAGCCGGAGGGAGAACCTTCCGGCTTTTGTTTTTGGGGAAATTCGATTAAAACAGTTGGAATCGGCTGGTGGCTTTGACGATTTTATGCCGGTAGTCGGTGACATAATCCAACAGTTTGCCGTGCAGCGTTTCCCATTCCGGGCTTTTCAGGGCGATGTGCATCGCGTCCATATCATCGGTCACGAAACCCATCAAAATTTGCGGCGATTCGCCGTAAACGGTGTACCACGCTTCAGACGGTCGCAGTCCGAGTTTCATCACGCCCGGGGCAAATTCGCGCACGGTGAAATCAAAATACTCGTTTTCTTGTCCGGGTTTTATATTCCACGTTGCCAGCAACTTAATCATAATGCGCGTCACTTTTCTGTGAGTTTCTGGAATAGAGCATATCAGAAATCAGCCAAACAAGCAAGCGCAATGTTAAAAAAATCAGGGGATAATATAGCTGGAGATAACATTACCTTTGTTGTCTTTCAGGATGAGGGTGTCGCCGCTTTGCCATGCCGCTTCCGTTTGCCCCCAATAAATGTCGCTGGATGAATCAACGCCGGCGACGGTGTGCAGGTCAATATAGCCGCCATTGAATAAAAACATATTGGGGAAATTGTATGTGCCCAACCGCGAGCCTTCCAGCGTCCACCCTGCGAGCGAAATGCCCGCGCCGCTGTTGGAAAGGGTCACCCGCTCATCTTCGGCGTTGCCATAGCCCAAAACCCGGGTGATGGTGACGAGCACTTGCCCCAATGGCGGGGCGGTGGCGGTCGGCGGGGGGGTGACGGTGGGGGTGGGGGTGAGTGAAATATCTGCAGGGGGCACCACAAATTGTTTGGGGCGCGGATTGGCGGTTTCTTCCGACGCGCCGGTGGTGGGTTTGGGCGCGGGGGTGGCGATGAGTGCGCCGCCATTCGGCACGGGGATGATTAATTTCTGCCCCTCGCGGATGAGATTCGGATTGGTCAATCCGTTGGCTTCCATCAGCGCGTCTGTACCCACGCCGAATTTTTCCGCAATGAGTCCGAGTGTGTCTCCCGCTTGAACCGTGTACGGCACGGGTTCGGCGGGGGTGGCGGTGGCGGTCGGTGCGGGCGGCGATTGCACAATGGCGGGGCTTTCGGTGGCGGCGGCGACCGCTTGCCCGGTGACGACGGGTGTTTGGTTGCCGTACAGCCACGGTCCCACCACCAGCACCACCAGCAAGCTGACCACCAACGACACCAGCGCGTTGATAGCCAGAATTGTCCATATCAAACGCATCGGAATATTGGTTTCCGACGGAGGTGTTGTCCGCCGGGCACGATAGCGATTTTGAGAATCTTCCATCATACCGATATTATACCAGTATTTTAGTACCATGCCAATTTTTGTTATGGTAACTCATCTTACGCAGTTTGAGATTTGACAAGGTTCGATATTTACAATGTGAATTTTGCCCCCTCCCCCTGACCCCCTCCCCCAAATTTGGGGGAGGGGGGGACAAAAGGGGTGAGCGAGGGGGACGAAGTCCCCCTCGCTCTCTCTCACTCCCCCCTTCCCTGTGGGAAGGGGGGACACAGGGGGGATGGGGAATATCTAAAATTGCAAGTTTTTCACAATAATTTCAATAGTCTTATTCTGTCAAATCTTTAACTGCGTAACATCAGTTATGGTAACTTAATTCGGGGCGAATGATTGAATCTGATACACCACCACAAATGAATTTTGATTGCCATGGTCGGGTATGTCAGACCGAAGCCCGCTCACCCGGTCGGCGGGGATGAATTGCCCGCTCAGTTCCACCCCGGTGATGGTGTAGTTGCTGCCCGCCCACAGCGGCATATTGCCGCCCGGCTCCGATGCCGGTTTTTCGATGAGCACCCGCAGGCGCGCGCCGCCATCATTTTTGAGCAACACCACCGCGTTGAAGACTCGCTCGTCGGCGGCATTCACCACGTCCAAAAAGAGCGTTCCGGGCGCGAGATGGTCGTCCGGGGTGACGTGATGCACCGATTTGACGACGCAATAAGTTTCGGGCGTGAAGGGCGAGACCGTCACGCCGAGCGCGGCGGCATCATTGACGGGGTCGGTTTCGGGCGGCGTCTCCGGTGGCGTTTCGGGCGGCGTCTCCGGTGGCGTTTCGGGCGGCGTCTCCGGTGGCGTTTCGGGCGGTGTCTCCGGTGGCGTTTCGGGCGGTGTCTCCGGCGGCGTTTCGGGCGGCATCTCCGGCGGCGTCTCCGGCGGTGTTTCGGGCGTGCCCGTCAATTTAAAGGTGAACAAAAAGCTGGTGGTGTCGAAATTCGAGTTCGGCGTTTCGCCGCCCAAACCGAGATTGTGAATCACATCCGATTCAATCTCGTCGTGAATCACTTTCAGGCTGTACGTCCCCAGCGATGCCGTCATCCGATAATTGCCCAAAAAATCGTCCAGCCATCCCTTTGTTTGGATGATGTCCGTGGTTTGCGGGCGCATCACCGCTACCTTTGCATCGGCGATGGGGTCGTCGTTTTCATCCAGCACCTTCACCATAATGTACCCCTGTGGCAGCGGGCGGATGGGATTCAGCTCATTTTTATCCTGCCACAATCCGGAAATCACCGTCCATTTTTGGGCGGATGATGCCCGCTCGACGCGGATGCCCTCGCCGAGATAGGGCAGGCGGTGGTCCCATTGGGGCACATCGGGGATGACGCCTTTGCGCGCCGCCCATTCCGGCGGCACGGGTCCATCGGCGCGGATTTTCGGCGGCAATTTTTTCAGCATGTCAATGATGGGCAACTTGCCCCGCAACCCGAATTTTTTATCGTACCAGTGGGTGTACCATGCCCCCTGTTCCCACTGCCCGGAGGTGTCTCTGCCGAAGGTGCGCTCGCCCATATGCCACGGCATCACCGCGAATAAATATTCCGGCACGGGGGAAGCGGTGGTTGTGCCGTCGGGGCGATTGATTTCCATGTCAATATCGCCCTGAATGAATTGGAACATTTTGAAATTCAGTTCAGAAGCGCGCTGAGCGGTCGGTTCGGGGTAAAAATCGTCCAACCGGTCGCCCGTTTCCCAGCCGCCTTCGGTCATCATAATTGGCAGGGGGGATAACCCCGCTTTCGTCACCAAGTGATGCCAATATTCATACGCTCGGAAGCAAGTGTGGTCTTTTAAAATGGTGATGGTCGGGTCTTTCTGTTGCTGCCGTCGTTGATTCACCTGCGCGCGGGTGGCATTGTGCCACACAAATTCGATGGTTTCCGCATCGCTCCAAAAATCGGGCTGCCCCTGTTTCAACCATTCCTCTTCCGTCACCGGGTCGCCGAACATACGCACCCGGTCGTTGGGGTAGTTGAAGGGGCGCCCTTTCCCATAATTGTGCAGTGAAATCCACATTCCCTTTTCGATGATGGCGCGTCCGTCGGGTTGTGCCAGCAGAATTTCGATGGGGTTGCGGGGTTCGTTGGGACCCACATTGAACGCCACCAGCGCGGGGAAACCGCCCATCGCCTGAATGCGGTGGGCATCGTAGATCATATTTTTCACCACAATTTCTTCCCACTGCGGCGGGCGGCGCGAGCCTTTCCATTCCACGTCGGCATCCGGTTCGTTGTTCGTTTCAAAATAGCGTGCGCCCAAATTTATCAGCCGCTCGATGGTCTTTTCGGTTGCCCCGCCGAGCCGGGTGGGATTTTTGCTGATGAAGCGGCAGACGGGCATCACTTCAATGTCCACCAGCCGTTTGACGAGCGCCTCGGCGTTATAATCGGTCGGCACATTGATTTTTATCCATTTGAAACCCAATGCCAGAATACGTTTCTGCCATTTCAGCCAATCTTTGCGCCCCCATTGGTACTGGCTGGGCGACCAATGAATGCCGCGTCCGCTGTCGGCGGGGGGGCGGGGATATTCGCTCAATTTCATGCTAACCTCCGGGGCAAGCTACGGATGATTTCGGGTTCAGTGAAATTGTACATCAATTTTCATTGACGGTGAAGTGCAGATGGGTATAATTGAAGGTACCACCATCAGACAGGGAGCGAGTCATGATTTCTGCCAAATTGACGGCACTATTGCGCGGGACTGTCGCGGCGGGCGGGCGCATCACCGCGCTCACCGGCGCGGGAATTTCCGCCGAAAGCGGCATTCCCACCTTTCGCGGCGCAGAAGGCTATTGGACGGTCGGCTCGCGGGAATATCACCCGCAGGAAATGGCGACCTTCGGCATGTTTCGCCGCCAGCCGTGGGAAGTGTGGCGCTGGTATCTGTACCGTCGCGGGGTGTGCCGCCGCGCCGAGCCGAATGCCGGGCATCGGGCGCTGGTGACGCTGGAGCGGGCGCTCGGCGAGCGTTTTTTGCTGATAACCCAGAATGTTGACGGGCTTCATCTGCGGGCGGGAAACTCGCCGGCGCGCACCTTCCAGATTCACGGGAATATTGATTTTATGCGCTGTGTGTCGGCATGCACCGATGAAACGTTCCCCATCCCCGACGGTGTTTGGCTGGCGGAAAAATCATCGCCCCTGCCAGCCGGCATTGAAGACGTGCTGGTCTGTCCCCGGTGCGGCGAAGTGACCCGTCCGCACGTCCTCTGGTTCGATGAATATTACGACGAAATCCATTATCGCTATCAATCTTCGCTGTACGCTGCATCCCGCACCGATTTGCTGCTTGTGGTCGGCACGTCGGGTGCGACGAACCTGCCGTTGCAGGTGGCGCAATCGGTGGGCAGGCGCGGCGGGGTGATTGTGGATGTGAATGTGCAGCAAAATCCGTTCGGCGATTATGCGGTTGACCACGGCGGCTTTTTTGTGCAAGCGCGCGGCGGCGATGTTTTGCCGGAGATTATCGCGGCGCTGGTGTCGGGCAATCAGTAGCGGACGGTCACCGGCGTGCCGATGTCCACCCAATTGTACAGCGTTTCCGCATCCGCCAAACTCAGAATGATGCATCCGTATGATACCCGTTGCCCCAAATATCCATCCCACAGCGTGTAGCCGGAATTGCGCACGGTGGGCAGGGCATGGAAACCGTTTTCCAGCGGTCCCGCCCAATAGATACCCAGCCAGTAGGGCATATCCAAATCCCACGTGCTGGCATATGCCATCGGAATTTTATCCAAAATCTGATAATGTCCCGGCGCGGTGTCGCGTCCCGGTTCGCCGGTAGAAACGAGGAAAGAATTTATCAGCACGCCGTTTTGATACAGGTATGTGCGCTGGTCGGAAATATCCACAATCACTTCTTTGCCGGATGACACAACCGGGACGGGGGTGGCGGTTGGCGGCGGTGTGGCGGTCGGATACGGCGTCGGGGTGATGGTGGGCGTCGGGGTGGGTGTGGGTGTGGGCGGGTGCAGCAGCAGATATACTTCCGCCGCTTTTTCGCTCGCTTCGGTGGCGGTGGGCAGCACTTCCGAGGCGCGCCGATACGCCAGCAGCGCCGTTTCCAATTCGTTTTGATGCGTTTGGATCAGCCCGAAATTGAAATAGGTGCTGTAAAGAATTTCGTCCACATAGGGATAACCCGGATTGGTGGCGAAAATAGTTTCAAACACGTTGGCGGCTTCTTCCCATGCGGCTTGCTGATACAATTTCGCGCCCGATTGGTACAATTCGGCGAGGCGGGCTTCTGTTTGCGCCGTTTCAAATGCCGGGAAAATGGATGCGGCGGTCTCAAACGCTTCCGCCGCCGCCGGGAAATCACCGGCATCCCGCCACGCGATGCCGTCGTCAAAATATATCTGCGCCAATTCCGAAGCGACTTCCGTATTTTGCGGGGACAAATTGTGCATGGTCGTCAGGGTTTCGCGCACGGCGATATTGTCGCCGTCGGCTTTTGCCGCCGCGAGTTGCGCCTGCAATGTTGTCCACCGTTCCACCGCCGAAGGGATGGGCGTGGTTTGCACGGGGGTGGAAAAGGCGGCGCGCACCAGTGGAATGGCATCGGTTGCGCTCATTGCGCCGATGACCAGCACCACGATTGCCAAAATGCTCGCCGGGACGAGCCAGCGCCAGCGTCGCTTCGGGGGCGCGGGTGAGGCAGGGGCGGGGGTGTGCCAGCGTTCGGTTGCCCAGCGTTTCGCTTCGGGCAGATGGGGGTTTCGGGGGTTGAGTCGCTCGACGTTTTTCAGCGCGTCTATGGCGGTGGCGGCATCCGGGGCGATGCCCGCGAGATACAACCATGCCGTTTCATTGCGCGGGTCGTTCGCCACACATTCCGCCAGAAGCTCACGGGCTTCGGCGAGTTTCCCCGCGCGCGCGAGTGAAATTCCCTGTTTTAACAATGTTTGTGAATTGCTCATAGCTCCCCCAAGACATTATGTCTATTTTACTGTATGTGAAATGATAAAGTTTGTCAACTTTGGCGCGTATTCTCCGGTGTGATTGTTTTGATAACGAAGGTAACTCATAAAAAGTTGACAAAATGACAATTTTCCAGTACCTTTTTAGAACAAAATTTCGTTTTTTGGTCAATAGAGAAAGGGGAACTTATGTATCACAAAGTAACCATTATTGGCAATTTGGGTGGCGATCCGGAGATGCGCTATATGCAGGATGGTACGCCCGTCACCAG
Source organism: Chloroflexota bacterium (assembly GCA_024278725.1). GTDB lineage: Bacteria > Chloroflexota > Anaerolineae > 4572-78 > 4572-78 > JANTHQ01. Next base: position 1,526 of record JAJRSQ010000480.1, on the reverse strand, counting down.
TTTCAGTGTGGCAACCAACCGCAAGTGGAAAAACAGTGACGGCTCGCCGGGGGAAGAAACGGTGTGGTTTCGGGTTTCAGCGTGGCGACGGCTGGGAGAAATCTGCAATCAGTATCTTTCCAAAGGGCGGCAAGTTTATGTGGAAGGGCGACTCACCCCGGACAAAGCGACCGGCGGTCCCCGGGTGTGGACGGCAAATGACGGCACACCGCGCGCCAGCTATGAAATCACCGCGCTGGAAGTGAAGTTCCTGAGCGGCGGCGGACCCGACAGCGCCTCACCGTCGGGAGCACCCGCATCTTCTGCCGGGGCTTCTGCTGCGCCTTCCGCGCCTGCCGCCCCCGTTGAAGAGGACGACATTCCATTTTAGATGAAGCACAAAAGAGTCAATTGAAGTCCGAGGGAGTGCATAATATGGAAAAAAAGATTCAAGATGTCATGTCGAAAGAAGTTCGGTGTTGCGGATTGAATGCTACCATCCCTGATGTTGCGCACATCATGACCGCCTATGATGTGAGCGCGGTGGTGGTACTGGATGATGAAGGGTATATTGCGGGCATCATTAGCCGGATTGATTTAGTGGCGTTGCGCGGCTCGGAGGAATATTGGCACGGATTGGATGCATCGCACGTCATGAAAACCGAAGTGATCACCTGTTCCGCCGATAGACTCATCAGCGAGGCGAGCAAAACGCTGGTGCAAAAGGGCATTCACCGTTTGATTGTGGTTGAAAATGCAGAAAACGATACAAGACTCCGCCCGGTGGGGGTGTTGTCTCAAACCGATATTGTCCGCGATATGGCGCTGGGCGATTGGAAATAGGAGACCCTTTTGACGCTAGAAACCATCATCCAAACTATCAACGATGAATTTTCCGCCAAATCTGCCGTGCGCGATGCCACCCTGGCTCGTTCACGGGAACTCATCAAACATTGCGCCAACACCATTCGCGCCACGCACCGGCGGGATGCGGCGGAAGCCGACGCGCTCCTCCGGCAGGCGGATGCCATTGCCGCGGAAATGACCACGAACGCGAAACAATATCCCGACATTTATTTTGCCGGGTACACACAGGACGCATTGAAAGAATTGGCGGAGGCGCATCTCACCCGCGCGTTGATACTGAATTCGCCCCTGCCTGCCCCCGGTGACTTGGGCATCGAAAACGCCGCTTACGTGAACGGCTTGGCGGAAGCCGTGGGCGAATTGCGGCGTTTCGCGCTCGATGCGCTGCGGCGCGGCGAGATTGCCGCCAGTGAACGCGCCCTCGACCTGATGGATGAAATTTACACCCAGCTCATCACGGTGGATTTCCCATCTGCCATCACCCGCGATTTGCGCCGCAAAACCGACATTGCGCGCAGCATTCTGGAACGCACGCGCGGCGATGTGACTACGGCTATCCGGCAGGAAGCGATGAAAAAAGCGTTAGCCACCTTTGAAGAACGGGTTGCCACATCAAGCTGATTTTTGTGTATTTTCGAGTAACTTTTTTATCGGGGCATATGAAAAACGATGGATACGAC
>JAJRSQ010000479.1 GCA_024278725.1 Chloroflexota bacterium | reverse complement strand
CCCGTCAAGCCGAAAATATTGACGCGCTCAATCGCCCGCGCATCGTCGTCGGCGAGGCGGCTCGGTTGGCGGATGCGCTGGCGGCGGACGCGGCGATTCGCTTCGAGGCGATGGTGGGGCGTAATGTGCTGACCCGCGTGCCGGACAAAGGCGCGCTTTTGCGGCAACTCATCCCCTTCCTCGCCCCCGACGGGCGGGTGGCGCTGGTGGAAACTGTCCCCCGGCACACCCAGCGATTGTATCAACTCCTCGCCCCAGACACGTTCAGCCCGGCGGTGATGGCGCAAATTGCCGAGGCGGAAGAGGCGATATATCACCATGATACCGACCCGATGGTCAATTGGGATGCGGACGATTTGAAAACCATGTTGGTTGAAGCGGGCTTTACGCCGGAACGAGTGATTCTTGAGCCGCAACAGGCGGAATTTTTGGTGGGCGCGCACCATCTTTCGCGCTGGTTTGATGATGCCCCCGCCGGAAAACGCCCGTCGTATGCCCGGCGGCTGCGGTCGCATGGGTTGGCGGAGATATTGCCCGATTTGCGCGCCGCTTTCGAGCGGCAATTGCTCAATCAATCCATTGTGTGGCACAGCGCGGTGGTTTTTGTGCTGGCAAAACCTATCTGAAGGGCAGGGTATTCACTTCAAACCAGTATTTTCCCATTGCGCGCATGATGGTCACCAATTGGTCGAAAGATGATGGTTTGGTGATGAAAGAATTCGCCCCCAAACGGTATGATGCCATCACCTGTTCAATGGCGCCGGTGGTGGACAGAATCACCACCGGAATTTCACGGAAGACCTGATGCGCTTTTATCTCCGACAGCGCTTCCAGCCCGCTTTTGCGCGGCATATTCAAATCGAGCAGGATGATGCCCGGCATTTCCATCGGCGCGTCACCGGCAAAATTCCCCCGTCGATGCAGAAAATCGAGCAGTTCAGCCCCGTCGGTCACAAAATGCACCGGGTTTTTCAGGTTGGAAGCGGCAATCGCCTCCTCAACCAGCAGGCGGTCATCAGGGTCATCTTCGGCGATTAATATGGGCAGATGTGCGGCGGGGTTCGGCATATGAGCCTCCTATGCGTCTAAAACGGTGCGGATGAAGCGTGCCGGCTCCATCGGCGAAAATGGTTTTTGAATGAAATTGAGACCCGGCTCCAAAATTTTATGATGCACAATTTACTGTCATTATAGCATGGGGTGTTCAGCAACAAAATAGCCCCAAAGTTGGGGCTATGAGCGATTTCAGGCAATCATCAGTGGTTTGTTGGCGGGCACGGCGAGCAAATCATATTCCATCGCGCCGGTCACCAGCACGGGGAGCATCGTGCCGGGGGGAAGTTCCTCCTCAATGATGACGTATCCGTCAACTTCGGGCGCGTCGCGGTAACAGCGGGTGATGCTCACCCCTTCGCCCGCGCCATCCACCAGCACCTCAAGCCGTTTGCCCACCAGCGATTGATTCCGCGCCAGCGAAATGGGCTGTTGCAGCGCCATCAGGCGTTCCCACCGCGCCGACTGCGTTTCAGGGTCAATCCGGTCGGGGAGGTCGAAGGCGGGCGTGCCCGGTTCGGGTGAAAAAGTGAACGCCCCCACCCGGTCGAACTTCGCCGCCGAAATGAAATTGAGCAAGCCCTGAAATTCGGCTTCCGTTTCGCCGGGGTAGCCCACAATAAATGTGGTGCGGAACGCCGCATCGGGCATCACCGTGCGGAAGCGTTCCACCCAGCGCAACACCTTTTCCACATTGTGCGGGCGATTCATCCGCCGCAGCGTGTCTGGGTGTCCGTGCTGAAGGGGCATATCAATGTACGGCAAAATCTGCGGATGCGCCGCCATCACATCCAACAAACGGTTGCTGGCATGACCGGGGTAGGCATACATCAGCCGAATCCACGGCACTTGCGGCACTTCGGCGACAATCGCCTCCAGCAGCGAGGGCAGCCCGTCCATGTCGCCCCAATCGCGCCCGTAGGCGGTGGTATCCTGCCCGATGACGATGATTTCCTGCACCCCGTTTTCCGCCAACCGGCGCGCCTCTTGCAACACCAACGCTTTGGGGCGACTGCGATTCAGCCCTTTGAAACCGGGAATGGTGCAGAAAGCGCACGGCGCGGAACAGCCGTCGCTGATTTTCAAATACGCGCTGGCGCGGTTCGGCTCGGCGGTGCGCCGCAGAGACACTCCATCCACGGGCGTGTCTCCCGTTTCCGGCAGGTGGTACAGCGGTTGGCGGCGGGTACGGCGCGAGTCGCGCAGTTGTTGAATGAACGGAACAATATCCGCCCACGATTTCGTGCCGATGACTCCATCCAGCCCGTCCACATCGCGGGCAATCTGCTCGCCGAACCGTTGCGCCATACATCCGGCGGCAATCAGCAGTTGATTTTTGCGTTTGTGCGCCGCCAATTCTTGTAGCGCGCCGAGAGATTCCTCTGTGGCGGCTTGCAGAAATCCGCAGGTATTCACCAGCAGCACATCAGCGGCGGCGGGGTCATCCGTGGGCTGATAGCGCGCATCCACCAGCAGCTCGGTCATCCCCTCCGAATCCACCGTATTTTTCGGGCATCCGAGGGTCAATAAATAAAATTTGGGTTTGGTTGCGTTTGACTTCTTTTTCATAACGAT
>JAJRSQ010000478.1 GCA_024278725.1 Chloroflexota bacterium | reverse complement strand
GGTTATCTATTTGTGAAAGGTATCGGCATTTGGGGCTTGAACAATCCCGTGGCATGGGGATTTGCCATTGTCAACTTCGTGTGGTGGATTGGTATCGGGCACGCCGGAACGCTCATCTCGGCGATTTTGCTGCTGTTCCGGCAGGAATGGCGCACCTCCATCAACCGTTTTGCCGAAGCGATGACCCTGTTCGCCGTGGCATCAGCGGGGATATTCCCCATCATTCACCTGGGGCGACCGTGGTTTTTCTACTGGACAATGCCCCTGCCGAATACGATGGGCTTGTGGCCCCAATTCCGCAGCCCACTGGTGTGGGACGTGTTCGCCATTTCAACCTACGCGACGGTATCGCTGCTCTTCTGGTACGTCGGTCTGGTTCCCGACTTGGCAACCATGCGCGACAGAGCCTCAAAGTTGTTTTTGAAACGCATTTACGGCGTTTTCGCACTTGGTTGGCGCGGCGCGGCGAAACACTGGCATCGGTATCAGAAAGTATATTTGCTGCTCGCGGCGATTTCCACCCCGCTGGTGGTCTCGGTTCACACCATCGTCAGTTTGGACTTCACCGCCGGTATCATCCCCGGCTGGCATTCCACCATGTTCCCGCCCTATTTTGTGGATGGCGCGATTTACTCCGGTTTCGCTATGGTTGTCACCCTGATGATTCCTCTGCGGAAATTTTACGGGCTGGAAAAAGTCATCACCAATCGCCATTTGAACAATATGGCGAAGGTGATGCTGGTCACCGGTTCCATCGTTTTTTACAGCTATCTGATGGAAATGTTCTTCGGATGGTACAGCGGTAACGAATTTGAAAGCTATATGATTGCCAACCGTTTCGGCGGACCGTACGCGCCGTTTTACTGGGCATTGCTCTTCTGCAACGCGGTTGTGCCGCAAGCCCTGTGGAGCAAAAAAGTGCGCGCCAACCATCTGGTGCTGTGGCTCATCGCCATTGTTGTGAATATCGGGATGTGGCTGGAACGGTTCATCATTGTGGTCACCAGCACCAGCCGCGATTTCCTGCCGTCGGCATGGGACATTTATGTGCCGACTTTTTGGGATTACGCCACCTATATCGGCACAATCGGGCTGTTTTTAACGTTAATCTTCCTGTTTATTCGCGTGTTGCCTGCCATCTCAATGTTTGAGGTTCGGGAATTGGTTGCGGAAAAAGACGGGCATCTTTCTCACCACTAATTGCTGAGAGGACTGTAGGATAATGACAAAACTTTATGGTTTACTTGCGGAATTTGACCAGCCTCAGCCATTGCTTGACGCGGCACGCGCGGCAAAAGAGGCGGGGTACAAAAAAATGGAAGCCTATACCCCCTTCCCCGTGGATGCGTTGAACGATGCGCTGGGGCGGAAAGACTCAAAACTGCCATTTGTGGTCTTTCTGGGCGGCGTGTTCGGCGGTATTGTCGGCTTTGGCATGCAATATCTCAGTATGGGCGTCTGGTATCCTCTGAACATTGGCGGCAAACCGCTCAACAGTTGGCCCGCCTGGATACCGATTACCTTTGAAATGATTGTCTTGATGGCGGCATTCACCGCTGTATTCGGGATGTTGATGCTGAACGGCTTGCCGGAATTGTATCATCCCGTTTTCAACGCGCCGGAGTTCGCGCGCGCGTCATCGGACAGGTTTTTTCTGTGCATTGAAGCGGATGACCCTCAATTCGATTTGGACAGCACCCGGCGCTTTTTGGAAACGCTCAATCCTGAAAATATCACAGCCGTGAACCGGTCACAGGGGGACGACCCGACACGGAAGAAAGTGCTTTCAGATATACACATTGGGACAGAAAAATGGGAAATTTAATGCAACCTTTCAAGCCATTGTTTCGATATTCTATCGTCAAAATCGGCATTCTTGTCATTGCGCTGTTTGCGCTCGCCGGATGCAGCAACACCCTTTACGGTGCGCAACTGATGCGCTTCCAGCCGCGATACGACCCGCTGGAAGCCAGCCCCTTCTTTGAAGACGGTCACTCGGCGCGGACGCCGGTGGAAGACACCGTTGCCCGCGGGCAATTGCGGCTCGATGAGCTGATGTATTCGGGGCGGGTGGACGGCAAATATGCCACCGATTTCCCGATGCCCATCACCCGTGATGTGCTGGAGCGCGGGCAGGAACGCTTCAATATTTTTTGCGCACCCTGCCACGGTGCGGTTGGCGACGGGCAGGGGATGGTGGTGCAGCGTGGCTTCAAACAGCCGCCATCGTTCCACATTGACCGCTTGCGCCAAGTTCCCCCCGGATACTTTTTTTACGTGATGACCAACGGGTTCGGGAGCATGTACAGCTACAATGCCCGCGTCTCACCGGAAGACCGATGGGCGATTACAGCGTACATTCGGGTGTTGCAACTCAGCCAATATTCGGATGCGTCGGTGGTTCCGGCGGATGATATGCAGAAATTAGAGGGACAGTAAAAATGACGCAACCAAGCAAGTTTTTGCCGCAATTTGAAAAATATCAACGGCTCGCGTTGATTATCGGTGTTGTGGGATTACTCATTTCCGCCATCGGACTTTTCACCAATAACGACCAATTCCTCCAATCGTATTTGGTCAGCTATGTTTTCTGGATGCAATTGTCCGTTGGGTGTGCCTTCGTATTGGCAATCCAATATCTGGTCAGCGGACGCTGGGGCGTGGTCATTCAGCGTATTTTGGAAGCGGGCGGTTTTACGCTCCCGCTGATGCTGATACTGATTGTACCCGTATTGCTCGGACTGCCCACGTTGTATGAATGGGCGCGCCCGGAAGCGGTGGCGCATGATGCCCTGTTGCAGCACAAAGCCCCGTATCTGAACGTCCCGTTCTTCACCTTCCGGGTGCTGGGGTATCTGGTTATTTGGTCGGCAATTGCCTATTTGCAACGAAAATGGTCATATCGCCGCGACACCCTGCGCACCGAAGAAAGCCACATTCGCCTCAAGAACTTCAGCGGTCCCATCTCGGTTGTGCTGGGTTTGACCGTCACATTCGCCTCATTTGACCTGATGATGTCCCTCGATGCGCAATGGTATTCGACCATTTTCGGGATTATTTTCGGTGTCGGCGCGGGTGCGGCAGCCTTCGCGTTTGCCACCATCATCCTCGCGCTGGTGCGGGAAGACCACGTTTTTTCCGGAAAACTGACATCATTGCAGTTCAATGATTTGGGCAACTTTTTGTTGACGATGGTGATGTTGTGGGCATACATGGAACTTTCACAGTTTCTCATCATCTGGTTGGGCAACCTGAAAGAGGAAATTCCGTGGTATCTGTTGCGCACTTCCGGCGGATGGGGGGGGATGGGCATCATTCTGGTTGCCTTCAACTTTGTTGTGCCCTTCTTTTTCCTGCTGTTGCGCGAAAATAAACGCCGTTATGGGCGTGTCGCGGCAATTGCCTGGATTATCATCGTGGCGCGCTACATCGAACTGTATTGGTTCATCGCCCCCACCTTCAGCCCGACACTGACTTTTCACTGGCTTGATTTGACGCTGCTGGTGGGCATTGGCGGCATTTGGATGTCCCTTTTCTTATGGCAATTGAAGCAAAAACCGCTTTTGCCGGAATATGACCCTCGTATGGAGGAGGAAAGCTCGTATGAACACGCAGCAACAGCCGAAGCAGTCTAACGCACCCAAAGCTCGCATCCCCCTCTCCATCTGGATTCTGGGGGGTGGAATCGTCGCGCTCATCATTTTTGTCGCCGTCATCATCGGCGCCAATTCGGCGAAAGTCCCCACCGTTGAAGAAGCCCGACAGGCGGCGATGGCAACGCAAGGGGGAGATTCCGGCTTGCCCCCGTTGACGCCGGAGGACTTGAAGGCGTTGCGCGCACAAGAGGAACAAATTCTGACCAGTTACGGCTGGGTGGATAAAGAAGCCGGCATCGTGCGCATTCCGATTGATAAAGCGATGGATTTGGCATTGGAACAGGCGGATTATTACAAACAGTGGGCAGTGGAAGAAAGCGCTGCTACCGGCGGCACAGGTGGCGACACCCAACCGGCGGGTGATGCCGCGCCCGCACCGTCGGCGGCGGAAGGCGAGCAGGTTTTCTATTCGGCGGGGTGTGTCGCTTGCCATGCCGTGGATACCGTGCTGGTGGGTCCGGCGCTCTGCAATCTGTACGGGGAAGAAACCACGCTGGACAACGGGGAAAAGGTCAAAGTTGATGAAGCGTATCTCCGCGAATCAATTTTAAACCCCAACGCCAAAATTGTAGAAGGGTTTGTGGGCGCAATGCCACCGTTTGAGGGCATGCTCAGCGACGCTCAAGTCTCGTCGCTCATCGAATACATAAAATCGTTGAGCAGCGCACCATAACCTGAATAATCGTTCAATCTGAAAATGCGCTTTTGCCGCCGGTTGTGGGGCAAAGGCGCATTTTTTTATGCCGGAAAAATCTTCAAGCAATGATTGACTCACATTCACACACCGCTATAATGCATACGAATCTTTGGTTGGAGAAAATACGTGATTTTACAAGTGGCAGTAGCCAAAATAAATAAATATTCCACCCCGGAAAGCGGCGATACGGTGGAAATGGTGGAACGCCCGCAGGGCGGTATGTCTTTCGTGCTGGTGGATGGTCAACGTTCCGGGCGAAGCGCCAAACGTATCAGCAATATGGTTGCCCGCAAAGCCATCGGATTGCTGGCAGAAGGTGTGCGTGATGGCGCGGCGGCGCGAGCGGCGCACGACTATTTGGTCACCCACCGGCAGGGAAAAGTGTCCGCCACGCTCAACATCGTCTCGGTGGACATGGTGAGCCGCACGTTGGTGCTTTCGCGCAACAACCATTGCCCGATGTATGTTGTGCGCCCCGACGGCATCACCACGCTGGATGAACCGTCGCAGCAGGTGGGCATCTACCGGAACACCAAGCCCGTCGTCACGGAATTGCCGCTGAAAGCCCCGACGGTGGTGGTGGTTTTCACCGATGGCATCCTCTCGGCGGGGTCGCGGCACTCCCGAAAATTGGACGTTCCCGCGCTGCTGGCGGACATCTGCCCCGGCGGCAATACCCCCGCGCAGACAGTTGCCGATGCGCTGTACGAAGCGGCGCACACGCTGGACGACGGTCGTCCGGTGGACGACATCAGCGTGCTGGTGGTGGCGGTGCTGCCCAAGCAAACCATCGGGAACGCCCGCCGGTTGCAGGTGGAATTCCCGTTGTGATGGAGGGCATTCAGGGATTATGATGTCGCATTGGGGGGTTTTGGGACATGCGCAATATGAAAGATGATATTCAACAACTGCGGGTTGGCGTGGTGGGTCCCTGCGGTGCGGGGAAATCAACCCTCGTCGAACGGTTGCGGGGGAAATTCAATATTCGCGCCATTTCGCAGGAGCATTCATATGTGCCGGATATGTGGCGACGGGTACACCCCACCGACGTGCTGGTCTATCTGGATGCGTCGCTGGAAACCATTGCCCGCCGCCGCAACATCGCGTGGAAACAAGACCGCCTGGACGCGCTGAACCACCGTTTGCGGCACGCCCGCGCCCACGCCGACCTCTATCTGCCCACCGACGACCTTTCGCCGGAAGCGGTGGCTTCGGCGGTGGAAACCTTCCTCGCCGGGCTGTGACCCCATCCCAAAAAACTATTCAATAGTGGCTCAATTGTAAGTGCTGGCGATTGTCATTGCGAGCCGAAGGCGAAGCAATCCCCCATCAATAGCGCGCGGAGATTGCTGCGGGCTACGCCCTCGCAATGACATATCACTTACTTCTGCGCCATTACCAACTATTCCAGCATGCGCTGAATTTGCGCCACCACCATTTGGATGGCGGTGGTGTTGTGTCCCCCGCGCGGAATGATGACATCCGCCCACTGTTTGCTCGGTTCCACAAATTCCAGATGCATCGGGCGCACCGTTTCCAGATATTGCTCAATCACGTGTTCCACCGTGCGCCCGCGCGATGCCACATCTCGTTTCAACCGCCGAATGAAACGCAAATCATCCGCCGTGTCCACATAAATTTTGATGTCCATCATATCGCGCAAGGCTTTATCTGCGAAAATGAGCATCCCTTCCACCAGAATCACCGGCTTGGGCGCAATTTCTTTCAGTTGGTCGGTGCGGACGTATGCTGAAAAATCATAAACCGGCATCGAAATGGTTCCCCCGTGTTGCAGGGCGTGCAGATGCTCAATCAGCAGCTCATTTTCCAGCGCGTCGGGATGGTCGAAGTTGAGCGCTTTGCGCACTTCCAGCGGCAAATGGCTCAAATCCCGATAGTATGCATCGTGTTCGATATATGCCAGCCGGTCGGCGCCGACGGCGTCTAAAATGCGGTGGGCGACGGTTGTTTTTCCGGAGGCGGTTCCCCCCGCCACGCCGATGATGATGGGTTTAGGTCTCGGCATTGGTTTTCTCGGATGATGGTTGCAGGGTCAAAAGTTCCGCGGCAATCTTTTCCGCCGAAGCGGCACTGCCCAGCGTTTCGATGGTGGCATCAATGCGGCTGCCGCGCCCTTTGACCACCACGTTCAGCCACACTGTGACCGGGGCGGGGCGCAGAAATTGTATCCCCCCGAAAAGCAACATCAGCGCGCCGAGCGCCATCGGAAGCAAGCCCGGCAGCCGGTACGCCTGCAATAAAAATCGGTTGGTGATGATGACGGTTCCGCTCACCCCCAATTGGGGCAGGGAAAAGGTTTCGCCGTTCCGGACGGCGATTTCCGTTTTTCCTGTGTCCGCATCCTGTGTGGACAGTTGATAGCCGTCGGCGGTGTAGCGGAGTTCGAGCGTCTGTTTTTGCGGGGTGTAGGTGAAAATCAACGGCTTGTCCACCGTGTCGAAGGTTCGAGTCAGGGTTTCGGAGGTGTCTTTGTTGTTGAAGGTGATTTTCGCGGTAGGGCGGGGTTTGGGCGGCAGCAGCCACCAGCCGTCAATCAGTTGCCAGCGGTTCAGCGACCACGCTTGTGGCGTGCCGTCATCCAATTGTAGTTGTACCGTTCCCCCCACCAATTGCTGATTTGCGCCCGAATGGGGCAGGAATTCGGCGGCGCTGAAGGTGTGCCCGATGAATGTCGCCGGGGCGCTGTGTTCCGTCAGCAGGATTTGCGCGGTGTCGCCGAAGATGGTTTGCAGCGCGATGCCCGTTATCAGCAGCACCACACCGAGCGTCAGGGCGATGGGGCGCAGCCAGCCCCACTGCCGGCGTGTCGCCACCACAATGGCGCCATCTTGTGCAACTTTAAAACCTGTTTTGCGTAGTGTATTTGCCAATGCCGCCAGCATCGGGGCGCTGACGGTGGCTTCGCCTGAATCTTTGGGCGCGGCGAGACGGATGGTTTTTTGGTACACCGCGCCGTGAGGGTGCGGTGGCGGTATCGGTGCGGCAGGGTGCGGCGGACGCAGGCGAATTCGGGCGGCAGGGATGACCTCCGCCAGTTCGAGCAGGCTCATCCACGTTATCAGCGCGGCGGGCAGCCAAAACCACAACGAGCGAAAAATTGCGAATAACCCCAATCGGTTGAAATATTCATACCCCTGGCGAAAGAGTGGCGGCAAATTCGAGACCCACACCACAAATGCGCCCGGTGTATTCACCGCGGCGGGTTGTTGCGGAATCACCAGCGCCAGAAGACCGTCAATCAGCAGGACGGCGACCAACGCGCCAAACAACTTCGGCGATTGCAATATCTGCCGCAGGCGTGAGATGGTGCGGTTGACGGGTGAAATTGTGGCGGGGGGGGAGGATGTCATTGCGATAACCTTTCAAGATGATATACCAAATTTTAGCATGGGATGGGATGTCCGTCTAATCATCCGGCGTTCCGTTTGCCAATCGAACATTTGTTGTATTTGACTTCTAACCATTTTGGTGTAAATTTTTGTTCCGCTTGTGTGCGGTGTGGGGTGGTGGCTATTTTTGACTGATGAAGCAAGGTAAGGGGTAGGGGCAGACCTATGTGTCTGCCCAAAAAGGGCGAACACACAGGTTCGCCCCTACCGGCGAATGATTTCCATCAGTCAATTTGAACCACCACCCGGTGTGGAAGGACTTAAGGATGATTTTTACAAAAGCGAAAAAGATCTATCGTGAATTTCCCGCTACGTTTTGGACGCTGATGACCGCGCTGTTCATTGACCGTTTGGGGGGAGCGTTGATGTTCCCCTTTTTTGCGCTGTATATCACCCAGAAATTCGGGGTGGGGATGACGGAAGTCGGCGTGCTGTTTGTGATATTTTCCGCGGCGAGTTTTGGCGGCAGTATCATGGCGGGCGCGCTGACCGATAAATTCGGGCGGCGCTGGATGCTGATCTTCGGGCTGGTGGTGAGCGCGGTCAGCAGTCTGCTGATTATTTTTGTGGACAGTTTGACGGTGCTGTATGTGCTGGCGGGCACAATCGGGCTGTTCTCCGAAGCGGGGGGACCCGCACAGCAGGCAATGGTCGCCGATTTGTTGCCGGAGGAAAAGCACGCCGAGGGGTACGGGATGATGCGGGTGATTGCCAATCTGGCGATGACCATCGGACCCGCGATTGGCGGGCTGCTGGCGGCGCAATCGTATGCGCTGCTCTTCGCGGTTGATGCCGTTTCCAGCATCATCACCGCGGTGGTGGTCTATTTCCTCCTCCCGGAAACCAAGCCGGAAGTGGCGGAACAGGACACGCAGAGCCTGCGCGAAACGCTGTTCGGTTATCGTTTTGTGCTGAAAGATGGCGTGTATATGGCATTTTTGCTCATTTCCATTGTGAGCATCATTGTCTACATTCAGATGTACAGCACCCTTTCCGTGTATCTGAACGTGGTGCACGGCGTTGAAGCGCAGGGCTACGGGTATATTTTGAGCATGAACGCGGCGATGGTGGTGCTGTTCCAATTCTGGGTGACGCGGCGCATTTCCCATCGCCCTCCGTTGATGATGTTGGCGCTGGGGACGGCAATTTTCGGCGTGGGATTTTTGATGTACGGCTTTGTCACTTCTTTTGTGATGTTTATGGTGGCAATGGCGATTATCACCGTGGGGGAGATGATCATCACCCCGATTGGGCAGGCGTTGGTGGCGCGATTCTCGCCGGAGGATATGCGCGGGCGGTATATGGCGATGTACGGCTTCAGTTGGGCGATTCCCTCGGCGATTGGACCGCTCCTCGCCGGGCTGGTGATGGACAATTACGACCCCCATTGGGTGTGGTATGCGGCGGGAATTCTCTCGGTGATAGCGGTGGGGGGCTATTTGGCGCTGCACACGGCGGTGCAAAACCGTTTGCGCCCCGCGGATGCCATCACGCCCGTGCCGTTGCTGACGGATTAACCGCCACCCGCGTTTGACATTCCAGCTAGGGGAAGGTATACCATCCCCTAGTTGGAGGTGTGTGATGCAGATAAAAGACCTTGCCCGACAAACGGGCGTTTCGGCGAAAACAATTCGATATTATGAATCGGTGGGGGTGATGCCGCCGCCGCGACGGGGTGAAAATAATTACCGGCAGTATGATGCCGCCGATGTTGAGCGATTGCGTTTCATCGCCAGCGCGCGCGGGTTGGGCATTGCGCTGAAAGACATTGCGGAAATTCTGGCGGCGCGGGATGACGGCATTGCGCCGTGTGACCGCGTGCTGGATGTGCTGTCGCATCAGTTGACGGAAATTGACCGTCGCATCGCCGATTTGCTGACGTTGCGCGAGGTTTTGCAGACAATTCAGCAGGAAGGCGCGTCCCTCCCGCGCGACGATGTGGCGGGCGAGCATTGCGTGTGCTATCTGGTGAAAACGTACCGGCAATCGGGGGATGTGGTGATTGACCCGCCGTTCGCGCTGGCGGAATGAAAAACACCCCCGTGTGCGCGGGGGTGTTCGATTTTGCGGGTATTATCTTTTGATGCGCGCTTTCACCGCCGCGATGAACCCGGAAAACAGCGGATGCGGGCGGTTGGGGCGGCTTTTAAATTCGGGATGGAATTGGCTGCCCATCATGAACGGGTGGTCTTTCAGTTCCGCAATTTCCACCAAATTCCCGTCGGGGGAGATGCCACTGTAGACCATTCCCGCC
>JAJRSQ010000477.1 GCA_024278725.1 Chloroflexota bacterium | reverse complement strand
GGTGGTGGTGCTTTGCCCCTGCCACGCCGTCCCGCCGATAGGGTATCCCCCGAATGTTTTTTGCTGGAATTGCATCAGTGCTTCTTGGAGCTGGTCGGCGGAGTGGAAACGCGCGCCCGGGTCTTTTGCCAGCGCGCGGCGCACAATCGCCTCCAGTTCGGGGGGGATGGTGCGTTCGGTGTAAGTGGACATCGGCGCGGGATGTTCGTACAGTTGTTTGCGGGCAACATCCTGGTCGGATGAGCCGGTGAAGGGCACGGTTCCAGTGAGCATTTCATACAGGATGATGCCGATGGCGTACACATCGGTGGCGGGCATCACGCGGTCTCCGGCGGCTTGTTCGGGGGCGAAGTAGGCGGGCGTTCCCCACACCAATTCGCCGTCGTCCATCGCCGATTCACCGAGCGCGCGCGCCAGCACGAAGTCGGTGACTTTGGCGCGGTTTTCCGGCGAAATGAGGATGTTCCCCGGCTTCAAATCGCCGTGAACCAGTCCCCGGCGATGCGCCATCCCCACCGCGCCGCAAATTTCGATGCCGTATTGCACCGCCTGCGGAATGGTGAGCAAGCCGCGGTTCAGCACCGTGCGGAGGTCATCCCCGGCGACGTATTCCATCACAATGTACGGTCGCTGGTGGTCTTGCCCGAAATCATACACTGAGACCACGTTGCTGTTGTTCAGCGCGGCGGCACTTTGCGCTTCGCGGTGGAAGCGCACCAGAAAAGTCGGGTCGCCGGTGAATTCGGCGCGCAGCAATTTCACCGCCACCGAGCGCCCAAGCGCGAGGTCTCGCGCCAGAAATACTTCGGCAAGCCCTCCTTCCCCGAGTTTCGTATGCAGTTGGTAGCGGTCGTTAAAAATGATGGGCAGTTGCATATTTCGAAGCCTGATGTCCACGTTTCTTTCATTTTACTTCATAAAAAGGTCTTCGCCAAACTTGCCCGTCTCCGCATTGTCATCGAATTGACACCTTTTCGCAAATGAGTGATAATATCCGGCATGCAATATCAATCCGTTCAATTTATGCCATTTGCATTCTGTTCTGATGCCCCGCAATTGCCCGGCACGGGGGAACTAAATTCACCCGAAAGTCGTCATAATATCGAACACAGAAACTAACTGAGATGTGAGGTGACACTGATGAAACGGTTATACATATTTTTGCTGATAATCTTGTTGGTTATTTTAGCGGCATGCGGTAAAGCCACCGAAGCGCCCGCGGCGCAGAGTGTGTCGGAAGATGTGCCCACGCCGCAACCGACATTGGCGCAGAAAGTGGTACTCCCCGTGATGGGCGGGGGGGCAGAGGGCGCGGAAAGCATGGCGGAATCGCCGGTGGCAATGCCGGTATCGCCCGTGGCGCAAAAATTGGAACTTGGGGAGTCGGATGCGATGGATACCGCAAAATTGGACGATGCCGCCGCCGCGCTGGTGGCGCTGGTGCAGCAGGATTTATTGAAACGCGACGCGACGCTTTCGGCGGGGGATGTGCAAGTGATGAATGTTGCGGCGCAACAATGGCGCAACTCGTCGCTGGGGTGTCCGCGCGAGGGGATGATGTATGCTCAAGCCATCACCCCCGGCTATCTCATCGAAGTGAAAGCGGGCGGCAAAGTGTATGAATACCACACCGATATGAACCAATCGGTGGTGTTGTGTGCGGTGGACGGCGTGCAGGTGAAATAATCCGCGCGTAAACCCAAACCCCGACAGGCTGCGAGACCTGTCGGGGTTTTTTGTTGCGGGAAACTGTTGGGATGGTATGTTGCTTTTATTTCTCTACAGGATGCCGGATGAACTCATCATCTCTTGGCAGGGGGGCGGCAGTGGGCGTTCTTTTCATCTCAACCCTATTGCCGGTGTTTGAGAAGGTTACGGTGCGATAATAATATGCCCTGCCGTAGCCGTTATCGCCGTATACCCATAAGTGCCAGCCATATTGGGTGTTAATAGAAAAACCGTTGGGCAATGTGTTCAGAGTATACGAGCCGTTATAGCCTAACTGACCTGTGTCCCACCAGGGGCTGCCGTTGGTTGTATCCATAAGATTCCATTCGTAATTGTCGGATGTAGTGGTACGCTTTTGCCAACTGAATGTTTGGGGAAGCGAAACCGTTGCGCCTGATGACGGTGATATCATATCAATATTTTGAATGTCAAAAGAGCATTGAAGTTGCGTGAAATTGGGTGTATTGGAAGTAATGAAAAAACATATCCAATCCAACAAACGGGTATTGTCGTTGGTTGTATTGTCCCATCGCACATAATATCCTTGAGTATCTGAAAGTGTAGGCACACTTGAAAATTGATACTTTCCGCTTGCATCAGTGGTTGTGGAGGCATAGGTTGACCAGCTTGTCCCGTCATAATAGCGCAATAATACGGTTGTGCCAGCAACCGGCGAGCCTTGGTCGGTGATGGTGCCGTAGGGTGTGGTGGAACTGTTGCCCGCATTTTTCAATATCAACGGCAGATACACGAATTTATCCAATACGGGGGGCGGCGAAGCGGGTTTGCCGCCATCCACCACCAGCGCGTACGGTTGCGGTCCCTGCGGCACGGATGCGCCGCTCACCCGAATTGTCCATGTGCCTGTCACCGGGTTTTTGACGTACACGTTTTCCACGTTGTTCACCGCATCCGCTGTGCCGCCGGTGGTTGACCATCCCCCGCTGAAGACGTTGCCCAAATAAGTGGTACTCCCATTCGGCGCGGTGACGACCAGATTCAAATTGTTGACCAATTGGGTGGCGGCGGTGGTACTGCCGGGATAATCTGACCAGACGAGGGTCGCTTTCAGCGCGCTCACGGTGCCGGTGATGGTGAAGGTGTAGGTGTCGCTGTTGCCGGTGGTGAGTGAGGCATTATCGTAATATGCCCGCCCCGTGTCGCTGATGGCGGCGCCGATGTCAATGCGCCCCCAGCCTTCATGGTTGTTGGGGATGGGTTGTCCCGCTTCTTTCGTCGAAACGCCATACCCGCCGATGTCCACGGCGGTGTTGATGAGTACCGCTTTCACCATCGCCGCGCTGGGGTTGGCGACTTTTCCGCTATCCACCAGATACCCGCGCAGAACTGTAGCCGCGCCCGCCGCGAGCGGCGTTGCCATCGAAGTGCCGCTGTTGTACATGTAGTAGCTGTTATATGTGCCCCAGCCGGATGCAGTGGTCTGGCTAGAACGGGTGGACAGAATGTTCGTCCCCGGCGCGACCAAATCAGGCTTGATGCGCCCGTCGGTGGTGGGACCGGTGCTGCTGAAGGCTGCCATTTCTTCTGCACTGTCGGAAATATAATCTGAGGCGGTGGGGTTAGCCGGATAGTCTGATGACCACCCGCTTGACCATGTGAATTGATAGCCGCCACTGGCGCGCACATTATCCGATGCGCCGATGCTGATAACGTTTTTCGCCGTGGCGGGCGCCCCCACCGAACCTTCATCCACATAACCGTCGCTGTTCCCATCTGTCCCGGCGTTCCCCGCCGCGAACAGGATGGTGAAATCGGGATGATTCCAGATGAAATTATCCACGTTTTGAGAATCGGTGGTGTAATCACCCGATACATCCGACCCCCAACTGTTGGTGTGAATACGTGCCCCCCAGTTGTATGATTCCAGAAAGAGGGTGTTTAAATCGGCGGGGATGCCGGTCAGATAATAACCGTCGGGCGTGCCGTCACTGAAGGTTGTCCATTGTTCAATGGCTTGCATAGTGAGGGTTGCGCCGTATGCCGAACCTTTGATTGTCCCGCTTGAGCGTGCGCCATTCCCCCCCACCGAGCCGGTGACGTGTGTGCCGTGTCCGCTGTCCACATCATCTGCGCCATCATCTGTGCCCACGTTGGTGATGCCGCTGTAATTCTGCACCGCCCAACTGCTGATGTGTGCCAGTCGGTTGTCGAAATCGAGGTGGATGTCGCCCGTTTGGGTGAGTACATCCTTCCCCGTGTCGATGCCGGTATCGGCGATGGTGACGATTTGCCCCGTGCCGGTGTAGCCCGAAGTCCAAGCGGTGGTCACATTCATGATGCCGGCAGCTTGGTCGTTGAATAGTTGTGGGATGGTGAACGGTTCTATCCACAGCACATCGGGGCGTTGGGCGACGGCGGGGAGTTGCGCGGCGGAGGCGCTGATAATCAGCACTTTGCCATTCCCACCGGCGGCAATGCCCATCGTGGCGAGCGCGTCTTTCACGGCGGCGGCGTCCGCCCACGATGCCAGCGCCAGACGCAGGCGGGCGGTGTCGGGCGCGATGCGCGGCGAAAGTTTGTACGCCGGTTGGAAATCCCCCACCCAGCGGACACCGTTCAATTGCGCGGCGGCAGTCGCAGCGGTGGGGGTCAGGCGCACCAGCAAGGCATTTTCGGGCAGATATGATTCCACTGCTGCCCCCAGATTCGTCAATGCGGTTTTTTCTGCGGGGG
Organism: Chloroflexota bacterium; assembly: GCA_024278725.1. Taxonomy (GTDB): domain Bacteria; phylum Chloroflexota; class Anaerolineae; order 4572-78; family 4572-78; genus JANTHQ01. The sequence goes on along the minus strand of JAJRSQ010000477.1, from coordinate 3,133 downwards.
AAACGACGCCCTCAAATTGGACGATGTAGAGTCCGGGGGCATCGGGGGCAGTGCGCGGCGCGGAAAGGTTGGCGGGAACGGCGGGGACGCCATCCAGCAGGGGGTCGAAGGTGGCGTATTGCAGGCGGATGACCGCCGGTGTCGGCGTTTCGGGCGGCGGCGAGGCAGCCAAAAGCAACAAGGATACTAAAATAATTAGGGTGAGAAAATTTTTTCGGGTCATGGATACTCCTTTCTTGTGAATGCGGCAGAACAGATTTGTCTGAAAAAAGGCTGATTTTTCACCGCAGAGACACGGAGAAGCAGAACATTCAACGTTCTTGGGTTTTGGCTTAAAAATTGTAAATACCCTCGAAACTCAGCTTCCAAGCCTTGTTTTTCTCTGTGCCTTTGTGTCTCTGTGGTTCGATTTTTACCCCTTTTTTCAGGAGAGTCAAAACAGCAATAAAAAAGCAAACGTGGTTTAAAGGCGTGAACGATAGTTACGGGGAAGGTATCTGTGGCAGTAACTATTGAACCCTTGCACCTATATTTGCACAGATGACACCCGACGGGTAACACGCGGGCGCATCACGAATAGTGTATGTCATGAAAGCGGCAGTGTCAAGGATATTGCCGAAAATGTATCAGGATGTTTGCCCCATCGGTGCGTTTCAGCACCAGTGGCAGATAGAGGTGATGGTTGAAGATGATGTTTCCGGCGGTGGGAGTGGGGAGTGGGGTGTTGGTCGGGGTCGGGGTCGGTGGGATGAGGGTTGGTGTGGGAGTGGGGAGTGGGGTGTTGGTCGGGGTCGGGGTCGGTGCGGTTTCTACGGCGGCGGGAGTCAAACGCACCGGAAAGGCATTTTCGGGCAGATATGATTCCACCACTACCCCCAGATTCGTCAATGCGGTTTTCCCGTCGGGGGGAATAGTGTCTTCAAATTGGACGATATAGAGTCCGGGCGCATCGGGGGCGGTGCGCGGCGCGGAAAGATTGGCGGGAACGGCAGGGACGCCATCCAGCAGGGGGTCGAAGGTGGCGTATTGCAGGCGGATGACCGCCGGTGTCGGCGTTTCGGGCGGCGGCGAGGCTGCCAAAAGCAGCAGGGATAATCCTAAAATAATGAGGACGAGAATTTCTTTTCGGGTCATATGAACGCTCTTTTCATTGTTACGACGCCACTAAAAAACAAAAATAGGGTCTTTGGGAATTCAGGGGGGCTATCATTGCGAGCGAAGCGGAGTTGAAAATGCCCGAAGGGTGCAATCTCCGCTGATGTTCACAGCGATTGTTTATCCTGCCGGAGCACAGGTCGGCGCAAAAGACGCGCCTCGCAATGATATTGTATAAACTTCCCCCGGATGCCGATTGAGCCATACTTTTTTCAGCCGCATCTTGTTACGGAAACTCGAAATTTTTGTATAGTGGAAACAACAGGATTTTGTAAATATGTGTTACGGTGACAGTAAATGATGTTGTAGCGGTAAACCCATTTGTATCTTGTACGGTTACATCCACGTTGGTAGAACCATACCAACCGGGGGCGATAAACTGACCCGCAACTGGCTGGATGGCGATATACCGATTCCCTGTGATGGATACTCCGGCACTGATGGTAGGCGTGTTGGAAATAGTGTATGTCATAGCATCGGGAGAGTCAAGGTCATCGCTGGCATATTGCCACAAATCGATAGCTTGCAGCAGGGAAGATCCTTCAAGTAACGAAATATTTGGTAATGGGGTGAAAACCGGTTGTGGGGGCGAAGATATGGCGCGGAGGGTGTAACTGCCGGCGGCGCAGGCGAAGGGGTTGGCGGCGGTCTGCTGCTGGTTGGTGATGATTGCCACCGCGTCGGTGCAGGCGTCGGAGCGGAAGCCGGACAGGAAGGTCGTCTCGCCGCCGTTGGCGACGCTCACCATCGGGTACACGTTCAGCCCCGTTCCGGTATCGCAGGCGACGCTGGCTCGGAGTTGCCCGCCGCCGGTATTTTTCAGCGAAACGTGATAAACGGTATCGGTGATGGGCAGGCGTATCCAATTCATGCTGAAATTATTGGCGATACTCCCCGAAAAGACATTCCCCACCGCCGAAATTGTCCCCTGCACGGGGGGCATCCCTTTGGCGGCGACATAATCCGCGCCCTCTTCCAGACAATACGGCGAACCATACCCGCCGCCGCACGGTTTGTTGAACGCCAGCGCGATGGCGGCGTTGTGATATGCGTCCGCCAGCGAAGTCCCTTGATTTCCCAGCGCGGCATCCAGCGCGGAAAGATTGCTCGCCGCGTTTTGGCTGGTCAATTCCCAGAAATCCTGCATCACCTGTTCGCCCGCCCCCGGCGTTCCCGTGCCGAACGGCTCGGTCATCGCGCGGAAGACAACCCAATACGGATAGGGGGAAGCGGTGTATTCGCCCATACACATATTAAATTGCGGATAGAGGTAGTTGTAATTGTCGTTTGAATTATCGAAGACCTCATCTTCCATCCACGTCGCGCCCCCTTCCACAAAAACCGAATCGGGGTCGTTGGCGCCGGTGAGCGCGCCATAACCGAATTGGACGGCATGGTTGAATTCGTGCGCCACTGTCGCTTGCATCGCCGTGGTCGGGGTGCCGGGGAAGACGCTGTAATCGGCGCTGAGTACCATACAACTGGCGTAGGCGTCGCTATCGTCCCAGAGGGTGGCGGGATTGTCGCCCACGAAACCGGCGTATGTGCCGTAGGGCGCAACATAGCCGTAATAGCCGGAATAGAGGTCGGGGTCAATGCGGACGTGATATTTCCCCCCCGGCGCGGGATTGGCGGTGTACACGGGGGGCGCTGCCCAGCCGAATTGGGTCACTTCGGTGTTCCATGTGGTTTCCAAATTTGAAAGGTAATCGTTGATGGTCAGTCCGCCGCCGATGGTGCCGTATTCGGCGTAAAAGTGGGTGGAAGAAATAACATTGGGCAGACTCGCGGTGGATGAACTGCATGTGGCGGCGAGCAGCGATTGGATTTTTCGGATTTCGGTGGTGGCTTGAATGGCGGGGATGTCCTGATAGCGGCGCAGTTGCCGCAGTACCGGCGTGCCGTCGGTGGGACGGTTGCCGCGAAATTCGGCGGGCAGGTTGGCGGCATCAAAGAGCGAGGTTGCCAGCAGCAGGTC
>JAJRSQ010000476.1 GCA_024278725.1 Chloroflexota bacterium | reverse complement strand
TGGCAGCAATTCGGGCGCGCGGGACGGCGACAGGGGGAAAGCATCGCCATGCTGATTGCCGGGCAAGCCCCGCTCGACCAGTTTTTGATGGCGCATCCGCACTATTTTTTCGACCGCAGTCCCGAACACGCCCGCATTGACCCCGACAATCTGATGATTGTGCTGAGCCATTTGCAGTGCGCGGCGTATGAACTCCCCTTCGACGCTGATGAGCCATACGGGCGTTTTCCCAACCCTGCCGATGTGCTGGAACATTTGGCGGCGGCGGGAAATTTGCGACGAGCGGGCGAACGGTATCACTGGGCGGGCGAAGGTTATCCCGCCGAGGGGGTCAGCCTGCGCGCGGCGGGCATCCACACCGTCGCCATCACTGTGACGGGGGATGACGGCGCAGTCAACACCATCGGCGAAGTGGACATCGCCGGCGCGCCGCGACTGGTGCATCCGGGCGCGATTTATCTGCACGAAGGGGAAAGTTACCAAATCAATTATCTCGATTTGGACGGCGGGCGAGCGGACGCGGTGCCGGTGAATGTCGGCTACTATACCCAGCCGCACGTTTCGACCGAAATTGAAATTTTGTCGGTGGAAGAGGAAGATACCGCGCCCGCGCCGGAACGCGCGCGGGGGATGGTTGCCGTTTCAACCGAAGTGACGGGCTATAAAATGGTGCGCCGCTACACGCATGAAACGCTCGGTTTCAATCCGGTGTCGCTGCCGCCGCAAACATTTGAGACGACCGCCTATTGGCTCACCCTGCCCGATGAAACGCTGGACAAATTGCGCGAAGCGGGCATCTGGCACCGCGACCCGCTCGATTATGGCGATGAGCGGTTTTGGCAGCAACAACGGGACGCCGCCCGCGCCCGCGACGGCTATCGCTGCCGACACTGCGGCGCGCCGGAACCGCCGAATCGCCGGCACGATGTGCATCACATTCGCCCATTGCGGCTCTTTTTGGAAGAAGCCGCCCGCACCGGCGCCGACCCGCGCACGGTTTATCCGCAGGCGCATCGGCTAGAAAACCTGATGACGCTCTGCCCAACGTGCCACCGCCGCGCGGAAACCATCGTCCGCACGGTGAACGCATGGGGCGGGTTGGCGCACGCCCTGCACAACCTCGCCCCGCTCTTTCTGATGTGCGACCCGCGCGACATCGGCGTGACATTCGAGAGTATCCCCGGCGCGGACACCCGTCCCACCATCACCCTGTACGACACCATCCCGTTGGGGCTTGGCTTCGCTGATGAACTTTTCGACCTGCACGGCGACCTGCTGCACGCCGCGCTCGACTTGGTGCGCGGATGCAGTTGTCAACGTGGCTGCCCCGCCTGCGTCGGTCCCCCGCCGGAAGACACGCTCGACCTGCGGGGTGAAACGCGGCAATTGTTGGAAATTCTCATAAAATCGTAGTCTCGCCCGAAAGACTCTAACTATTTTCCCATGATTATTTTATGACATTACTATCCTTTTATGCTATGTTGGGAATGCGTTTGCGTCTTGCCACCGATGGACGTGAATACATCTATTCATTTCCTACAAACCGACAACACAAATTCCCGCCTCAAGAACCTTTTCAGCCAAACATTATCTGAAATTTGGGACTTCATATGAGAAATCAAACCATTTCTCTTCGGTTTATGGCAATTATGCAAAAAAATACTATACAGGGCTAAAAATCGCGTCGCAAAAGTTAGGGCACTCACATGAACATTGCAATAAACTGAATAAAATTGTCATGAAACTGTAATATTTCTCGGTAAAAAGTATGGTATAATGGAGATATACTAAAATCAATTCACCATACACGCACAACGTAGCGCTATCTGCAACAGCAGAAAGGGATGCGATGAAACGGGCGCATAAAGCAACAAGCGCCAACTTAAGCGGTCAGGCTCCGGTCAACGCGGGTGGCACCCCGCCGAACCGGTGAAGGAGGGGCACGGGTCGAACATCTGTGTGTTTTTTGTGCAAAAAAATGCCCCGGTTGGTGGCACCCAACCGAGGCGAGACAACAGAGCACGGGTCTGTACTACTGTGTGTCTGCGGTATTCTAGCATAAATCCCCACAGAACACAACCCCATTATTTACCGAATATCCCACTGTGTTACGCACGTTTTGACCCCCGGCACGCCGCCACCGATTGCGGCTCCGAATGATTGCCGGGTATTGGCGCAGGGCGAACACCTGCTATGGCGAACACACCGGGTCTTTTTGCCCCAATCTTTTGACGAAGGGAGGTGGTTACCAAATAATCGACATGTTCTATCTCAACTGCACGTCTCCGGCACTTGCCGGAAAAAACGCCCCGGATGGCGGTATCCATCCGAGGCAGAACATGGGGACAGTTGTGCCCCCTGCTACAGTGATAGTATATCACATCTGCGGCGCAACTGAAACCCCATAACCGTAAATTTTTTACAAAACACTTCAAAGGATATGGAGGATTTCAAAATGAAAAAGTTTACCCCCTTTGTGTTGGTCATTGTGGTGCTGGTGCTGGCGCTCGCCGCACTGGGCGTGGGCTACGGCTACTGGACAGAGACGCTGGATATTAATGGGACGGTTACGACCGGAACGTTGGATGTTGATTTAACGAATTTGGGCGGCACTTGCCCGAGTACTCTGACCAGCTCCAGCTTGATTGACGTGGCCATTGTCAATGCCTACCCCGGCTACAGTTGTACCGTAACTTTCGACGTTAAGAATATGGGCAACATCGCTGCTGATTTCGCTTCTTCCGTTGCTACTCCTGCCTCCCCCGGAACGTTGACATTTGATACATCCGCCTGTTCAGCTGATAATTTAGCAGTGAGCGACTCCACAAGCTGCACTGCAACCTATTCACTGGCTACCACTTTGAATGAAACAACTCTGCCGGAGGGTGACCTATCAGCAGACAGTTTCTCGATCCATATCGCCGCCACCCAATTCAACGCGCCGTAATGATCCATCACTAGCAATAGGAACGGGGTGGCGGGCATAAAATCCGTCCCCCGTCCGGAAAGGCAGGCACGCATGAAAAAATATATTTTAATGCTGTCGCTGGTGCTGGTGCTGGCTTTGGTCGTCATCGGTGTGGGTTACGGTTACTGGAGTGACACGCTGGACATCAATGGAACTGTGTCAACGGGTAATGTGAGCATGCAGTGGAATATTGGAGGAGCTTTCTGCTACGAATATCATCTGTCAGGCGGAATGACTGGTGGTAAAGTAATGGGAGAACCTTCG
>JAJRSQ010000475.1 GCA_024278725.1 Chloroflexota bacterium | reverse complement strand
CTGACAAAATTTCGCCCGCCACATAAATAGAGCCGTTGGCAAACGGCAATTTTCGCTGTAAACCGCTATGAGTTTTAGACACACCGCATCTTTTGAGGTAAAATCACTCCACTAATCTTGAATGTTGAGCGTGAACTTATGAAAGATTCCTACAGTCGAGAAATCAACTATCTCCGTATCTCACTCACCGACCGCTGCAACTTGCGATGTGTGTATTGTATGCCCATGCGGGGGCTTTCTTTTGTGCCCAATGACCAATTACTTTCCCCCGCGGAAATTGAAGCGGTGGTGCGCGCCGCCACCGAAACCGGGTTCAAAAAAGTCCGGCTCACCGGCGGCGAACCGACCCTGCGCCGCGACATTCTGGAAATCATTTCCCGCATCCGCGCCGTCCCCGGAATTGAAGAAATTGCGATGACCACCAACGGCTACCGGCTGAAAACGCTGGCGAAACCACTGGTGAAAGCGGGACTCGACCGGGTGAACATCCACGTGGATGCCATCAATCACAAGCAACTTCTGAAAACCATGCGGCTGGCGAAGGAAGCAAAAGTGTGGGAAGCCATCTCCGCCGCGGAAGATGCGGGATTGCTCCCCATCAAACTGAATGTGGTGGTCACGCGCGGATTCAACGACAGCGACGTTGCCGCAATGGCAAAATTGACCGTCGACCACCCGTGGCACGTCCGGTATATTGAATTGATGCCCCTCGGCGCACCCGCCGGTATTGCGCTGGAAAATTTCGTATCGTCCGCAGAAACCATCCGATTGATTGAAGATGAATTGGGCGGCATTTTCCCGCTGAACGGTGGCGAACTGGAGGGCGAAGCGCGGCTGTACCGCATCCCCGGCGCGAAAGGCACACTCGGCTTCATCAGCCCCATCAGCAACCCCTATTGCGGCGATTGCAACCGTATGCGGGTCACGGCTGACGGGCGCATTCGACTCTGCCTGCTGAAAGACGATGAAATCAACTTCCGCAACACGCTGCGCGGCGGCGGCACACACGCCGACTTGGTCGCCCTGTTTGAAAAAGCCGTGCGCAACAAACCGTGGGGCAATGATTTGGAAGACGGCATCTTCCCGCAAATCCGCACGATGAGTCAAATCGGCGGGTAGGCGTTGGTTTTTGGGTTGATGGTTATCGGTTTTCGGTTTTCAGGAAAGGAATTTTCAATTGAAAACATCGTTTCCCCCTTTGAACCTGAACGATTGGCAGCCCACCCGCGACACGCTGCACACCTTCAGCCGGGCGCTGGGCAAAATTCGGGGAGCGCTCACCCCGCCCCACCCGCACTGGTGGCACGCCAGTTTGCGCGTCAATGATGCCGGCTTGACCACCACCCCCATCCCCACCGATACCGGCAACCCCTTCACTCTGCAACTGGACTTCACCGCGCACACACTGGTCTTCATCCCACCCGCCGGAAAGCCGGTCGAACTGCCGCTGGAAAATCAATCGCCGCAAAGTTTTTTGCAATGGATTTTAGACCGGCTCGACAGTTTCGGCATTGAGCCGGAAATTAACCGGACACCCTTCGATGATGCTGCACCCCTACCGTATGACCCCGTACACGCCGAAACATTCTTCCGCGCGCTCCATCGCATCAACAAAATATTTGTTGAATTCAGAAACAGCCTTTCCGGCGAAACCAGCCCCGTGCAATTGTGGTCCCATCATTTCGATTTGTCGCTGGTATGGTTTTCCGGGCGGAAAGTGAACGCCGCGCCGGGCGAGGAAGGCGATCCCGAACAAATTGGTTTCGGGTTTTCCACCGGCGATGAAGGCATTGCCGAGCCGTATTTTTACGCGAATCCGTGGCTCCCCCCCGCAGGTATCTTCGACACCCCTTTGCCGTCGGGCGCACAGTGGCACACCGAAGGCTGGCAAGGCGGTCTGCTGCTCTACCGCACGGTTGCCGCCGCGCCACAATCTGACATCGCTCTGCTTGACTTTTTGCGCGCTGTACAGCAAAATTCATCTAAGCTGATGCACGATTAATTTCCGTTCCATCTAAAAATCAACCGAGGTTTCTGTGTATCCTGACGACCGGGTACTGGTTGCCATTATGAACAATCGGCGGGACTGGGAGACCGTTCACACCGAAAAATGGTATCGCATTCCCGTGAAAAATGCCCCGTCAACCGTTCCGCACATTGATTGGCTGGCGTTTTATTTCACGGCGGCTTTCGGCTCCGACCGCTGGGCAATCCACTATTTCGCGCCGGTCATCGGGCATGAATTGGTCACCCGCGCCGAGCTGTTCCCCCACGAGCCGGAACATCCCCGCGCGGGGCAGTGGTATTTCAAATTAATGCTGGGCGACCTCCGGCACAAATTGCCGCCCATCACCAGCGAAAAATGGCGGCGGGTGACGTTTCTGTTCACCACCGGCGACCGGTTTGAATGCGCCGTCACCCTGCGCGATTTGCTGGCGGATGTTTCACCGGCGGGATTGCCTTTCGTCACCCTGAAAGATTGCCCGGCGGTGTATGAAACCGGGGTGAGCGGGTGAGCAGGTGGGAGGGTGAGAGAGTGCGCCGGTGAGCAGGTGAGATTTGCAACTCTGCAACTCTGCAACTTTGAATCTGAAACCCACGGAGGGGATATGTCCACAGCCATTTTAATTTTTTTGGGATTGCTCGGCGGGGTAGCGGTAGGATTACAGGGTCCGCTGTCCAGTTTGATGAGCGGGAAAATCGGGATTTGGGAAAGTATTTTCATCGTCCACATTGGCGGCGCAATTCTGTCAATTGTTCCGTTGGTGGTACTTTTCGGGGGGGGCAATCTGAGCCAATGGCGCAGCGTGCCGTGGTACGCCCTCGGCGCGGG
>JAJRSQ010000474.1 GCA_024278725.1 Chloroflexota bacterium | reverse complement strand
TGCGCGGGGCGCGTCGCTTTGATGGTCAGTTCATCGCGGTTGATGGTGATGTCCACCGCTTCCGGGTCGAAACCGGGCAGTGCCGTTTCCAGCACCAGCGCATCGTCGGTTTCATACAAATCGACGGGCAGCGGGCGCGCAAATTGTTCCATCATCCAGCGCGGTCCACGGCGGATATCCGCATCATCCAACATTTGATTCATTGCCCGGCGCATTGCCATCGCGCGGTGCATAGGGTGGGGTCGTCTAATTCTGTAAATCATTTCATATCTCCAGTTCGAATATTGTTTCCGTTTCAATTCACCCCGCCGGTGAATAATTGATACTGAAAGGATAGCAGTGAAATGATAGACTCGCGTTAACTTTTCGTAAGAAAAACATTAATACCTGATGTGCAACTTTTCGGAAAATGCCGGTAGTGGTTCAAATTCTAGTTACCAGACACGGTTAAAAGATGGTAGTGGTTCAAATTGACTGATGGAAATCATTCGCCGGTAGGGGCGAACCTGTGTGTTCGCCCTTTTTGGGCAGACACATAGGTCTGCCCCTACATTCAACCACGTATCGGCAAACAATTATGTTCGTCTGTGACGCTGTTGAGTACAATAGAAATTATTCGCCGGTAGGGGCGAACCCGGGTGTTCGCCCTTTTTGGGCAGACACATAGGTCTGCCCCTCCCCCCACCTTGCTTCATCAGTCAAAAATAACACCACCATTTTTTCAGCAACCTAAAAGCTCCGGTGGATTTATCCGCATAACCGAATATTGACAATCACTTTTTTACAACCACCACCGTTTGTGATAAAATCATCAATACGATGAAATATTCTCTGAAACGCCGATTTTCCGGCGTCCGCCTGTGGCGAAAAAACAAAAGCGTCCTCTACAACCTGCACCCGCCCACCATCCCCGCCGATGGCGCCCGCTTCACGTACACCTTCGGGCTGGGCGGGCTGACCCTTCTGGCGACACTCATCACCATCCTCACCGGCGTGCTGTTGACCTTCTATTTTGTCCCCACCACCGAGCGAGCCTACCCCAGCCTGACCCTCATCAACAGCGTGGTGAACTTCGGCGGGTTCGTCCGTTCCCTGCATTATTGGGCGGCACAACTGACCGTGATTTTCGCTGCGCTGCATCTGGCGCGAATTGTCTTCACCGGCGCGTACCGCCCGCCACGCGATTTCAACTGGGCGCTGGGGCTGGGGCTGTTTGTGCTGCTGTTGCTGTGGGATTTCACCGGCTACACCCTCCGTTGGGATGAGGGGAGCATTTGGGCGCTGCTGGTCGGCACGAATCTGCTGAAGGTCATCCCCCGCTATGGCGACGCGCTGTACCGGCTGGTGGTCGGCGACACCGCGCCGGGCGACGCGGCGCTGTTGCGATTTTACGCCTGGCACGTCGTTGGGCTGACGGTGGCGACGGTGGGGGGCATCGGGTATCATTTGTGGCGGGTACGGGTGGATGGCGGTATTTCGCACCCGCACCCCACCCGCGCGCGCCCGAAAACACTCGTCTCCCGCGACGCACTCTTTTCCACCGAAATCATCGCCGCCATCATTGCCACGGCGGCGATGATGGCGCTCGCGGCGATTGCCCCGCCCGCGCTCGGACGCATCGCCGATTTGAGCGCGACGGGCATCACCGAAACAAAAGCGCCGTGGATTTTTCTCGCCATTCAGGAGTTGCTGCGCTATCTGCCGCCGCTCTGGGCGGGATGGATTGTGCCGTCGGCGGGCATGGTCATCCTGTTGAGCCTACCCCTTTTCGACCGCCACGGCGCGGGGCGCGGAAAGTATTTTTCCCGCGCACGGTGGCAATCGCAGGCGGCATTCGCGGCGCTGGCGGCGGGGATTATTTTTCTTTCAGTGATGGCGGCACTGCGATAGAGGGATTATGTTCGATTCAAATCGTCGGGTGACGGCATATCTCATCAGCACAATAATTTTGATTGCCGCCGTGGCGTTGGTTTTCCGGCAGGCGGAACGGCAGGATTGGCGCGCGTTCCAGCAAACATATTTTGCGCGCACGGGGCAGCCCGCCGAGATTCACGTGCGGGAAATTGTGCCGCAACTCACCGGCGAGCCGGAACTCTGCACCACCTGCCACATCGGGCTGGCGGAAATCAGCCCATCGCACCCGGTGGCGGTCTTCGGCTGCGTGAGTTGCCACGGCGGGAACGGGCTTTCGCTGGATGAAACGGCGGCGCACACGGGTCTGCGCGGGGGGAAAAACCCCTCCGACCTGCGGGTGGCGGCGGAAAGTTGCGGCGAAAATTGCCACAACGGGTTTGCGGACGAGTCGAAAAATCACGTGGACGGGGTGCTGCGGAGTGTGCAGGGGACGTATGCGGGCGGCATCGCGGCGGTGCGGTTCGCGTTTGGGGCGCAAACGTCCGCCGAGCCGGTGATGGGTGTGTACCATATTTCCGACGACCGGATTGTTTCGGCGGCGGGGGTGGCTGAATTATCGGCGTTTGTCGCGCAATCCGGCAACCCCATCGAACAAAAATTTGCGGAAACGTGTCTGGACGGCGGGTGTCATTTGTCCGCCGAACCGCGCGCCGAGCCGTATTTTTTCCGCTCAACGGGGTGTGCCGCCTGCCACGTGCTGTATGGCGACGACGGGCTGTATCGCGGCGACGACCCGACCATCCCCAAAGATGAGCCGGGGCATATGGCGAGCCATACCCTCACCACTGCGATTCCGTTTTCGCAGTGCAACCATTGCCACAATCGCGGCAATTATTCGCTGCGGCAGATGGATTTTCTGCTGCGCGATGACCTGCCGCCCGCCGGTGCGCCCCTGTCTGCCCAAATGCCCGCCGAGGGGAAACGGCTGGTGGAATATTATCAGCCCATCGGCGAATTTACCCGGTGCGAATGGGAATTGGACTGCATCGACTGCCACACCGCGCAGGAGGCGATGGGCGACGGCGATATTCACCCCAACCAGCAGGAGATGCAATACACGCAGTGCAAAACCTGCCACGGCACGGTGGACGCGCTGCCCGCGCTGAAAACCGTCACCGAGGCGGATAGCACCGCCCTGCGGCAGGCGGCGCTGAATCCGAATTACAGCCTCGCGGTGGGGGATACGGTCATCATCACCGAGCGCGGCGAGCTGATGGGGAACATCAAATTTTCGGACGGGCATTTTGTGCTGACCGGCAAAGCGGACGGGAAAATTTATCCGTTCAACCCGGTGATGGGGTCGGGCTGTCAACAGAAGGTGGATGAGCAGGAATCGCGCTATTGTCACGAATGTCACGCGGTGGCACGATAGCGTCTTGAAAAGGAGTAAAAATGACCGAAAAACCGAGCCGGCGACAGGTTTTAATTTGGATGGGCAATCTCGGATTGCTGGGGGCGGCGTGGGCGACGCTGAAAGGGAGCGTGCGCTTCTTCGACCCGCCCGTCGCGCAGCCCGCCGTTTCTGCAGTGGAGGCGGGCGCGGCGGACGATTTCCCCGTCGGGGCGCGGACGTTCATCCCGGCGGCGAAGGCGTGGCTCATCCGCGATGAAGACGGTTTTTCCGCGATGAGCGCCGTCTGTCCGCATCTGGGCTGCACCCTCGGCGAGGATGGGGCGGCGTTTGCGTGCCCGTGCCACGGCAGCCGGTTCGATGCGGCGGGCGCGGTGACGCACGGACCCGCCATCGCCAACATGCGGCATCTGGCGGTCGAAGTGGCGGACGGGCGGGTCATCATCCACCCGGAAATGTCGTAACCTCCGGTCTGCCCTCAACGGGTGAACACACAGGGGTAGTGGTTCAAATTGACTGACGGGATACGCAAGTGTCATTGCGAGGCGTGCAACGCCGACCTGTGCCCCGGCGGGGGTAAGCAATCTCCACGCGTCAATGACGGAGATTGCTTCGCTGCGCTCGCAATGACAACCGGTTATCTTTGTATCAGTCAAAAAATACCACCACCCACACAGGTTCGCCCCTACGGCGTTCAATGAATATCCCGGTTAGAAACACAGGGCGACCACAAGGGTCGCCCTCACACCAAATGGTGACCGGATATTTATGCGTGTCCGGTTTTTACCGTTCCAGCAGGGGCAGAAAATGCGAGACCTGCCCCGCGTAAACGAAGATGTATCGCAGCAGAAAGCCGCCGACCAGCACCAGCGCGGCGCTCACGCCCCCCCAAAGACGGCTGTATTTCACCGCCGCTTCCCGCCATACCACCGGATACAGCTCAAAGCCCTCAATTGCCAGCGGCACGAGCAACCCCAGCAAAATCACGCCCACCCAAAATGCCAGCGTGTACGGTCCGCCCATAATCAGGTTCACCGATTCGGCGGAACTCCACGTGTTGAGCGCTTGATGAAGAAAGAAGGGGATGATGATGAAAATTTCGAAGACAATCAGCACCGCGTCCACCGAGACGAGAAAATGCCGCTCGTGATGCAGATGGTCGGCGTCGCTTTTGTCGCGCACCAGCGCCGCAATCAGCAAAACGGTGGCGACGCCGGTACTCATCGCCGAGAAGAGGAAGAGTTGCGCCACCATCGGCGTGTTCCACAGCGGGCGGGCGGGAATCGCGCCGAGCAGCACGCCGGTATACATCCCCACCCCCAGCCCGACAGGGAAGCCGATGGCGGCAATCACGCGGCGGGCAATCCCCACGTCCCGCCGGGAAAGTGACTGCCAGCGTTTGGGCGAAAATATTTCTCCCCACCGGTGCGGCACGCGCAACAGGTCTCGCCACGGACGAGGAATCCACAAAAGAAAGTAGATTATCGACAAAAGAGAAAAGAAGGTGAGCAGCCAACTGCCGATGGACATGGGCGATGTCCACTGCACGGTGAGGAAGAGCCACCAGAATTGCAGAGGTTTGGTCAGGTCGAAGACGAGCATGCCCAGCCCGAATATCAGGGGACACGGGGCAATCATCGCGCCGATGCGGCTGATGCGTTTGTATTTTGCGCCGCCGAGATAGGTTGCCAGCCCGGAAATCACGAATGCGCCGGCGCTCACCCCGGCGGTGAACAGGTAAATGACAATTAAAACGTTCCAGTGAAATTCTACTTCGCGCATGTTATTTCCCCCGAATGTAATAGATTGCCGGACCGGTTCCGGCTTCTTCATAAAGTCGCGTGTAATCGTGCGTCGCCAGCAATTTTGAAACTTCGCTTTCGGGGTCGTTGAGGTCGCCGAAATGGCGCGCCCCGCCGATGCAGGTCTCCACGCAGGCGGGCGGCTGTCCGGCATCGAGCCGGTGGACGCAGAAGGTGCATTTGTCCACTGCCTGTTTCTCTTCGTTGACGTAGCGGGCATCGTATGGGCAAGCCTGAATGCAATATTTGCAGCCGATACATTTATCGTAATCAATCAGCACAATGCCGTCATCGCGCTGATAGGTGGCGCCGGTGGGGCAGACACGCTCGCAGGGCGGGTTATCGCAGTGGTGGCAATTTTCGGGCATGAAGGATAGGTTCAGGTCGGGGAAAGCGCCCGTCTCCCGATGCGCAATCCAGTTGCGATGCTCGCCGATGGGGACGTGATTCTCCACGCTGCACGCCACCATACAGGCTTCGCAGTCAATGCAGCGGTCGGGTTCCATCACAAACACCCAGCGTTTTTTTCGTGTGGTTTCTGTTGCAGGATTTGCCATGATTGTCTCCGTTATCGGTCAGAATTCCGAAAATTATGCTTTGGTCACCGTGACACAGGTTTGGCTCAACGCCTGCGAGCCGGATACCGGTTCGGTGAAGGTGAGGTGCAGGTCGCTATCGCTGACGCCTTCGCCGTATGCGGTGGTGAGTCCTTTGCTCACGTGCCCGAAGCCGGGCGCCATATAGACGCTGTCCGCCCGAATCCGCTCGGTGACGTGGACGGTCACTTTCACCCGCCCGCCCGCGCTCTCCACCCACGCTTCATCGCCGTCTTTCAAGCCGCGCCGCGCCGCCGGTTTGGGGTGAATCCACATCGGGTTATCGGGACGGCGCTCGTGCAAAAGTTGGTTGTTGTGGGTGGCAAACTGGGTGTGCTGCGCCATCTTTCCGGAGAGAAGATAGAATTCGTCGGCGGCGTTGGGGTCGGGCGGGTCCCACACGGGGACGGCGGGGAAGCCGCTCTTCCGCAGCGTTTCCGACGCCAGCTCGATTTTGCCGCTCGGCGTGTTGAAGGTGAACGCGGTCTCGCCCTCGGCGGCGGGGTCGCTCGGCGCGGTGTAAAATCCCTTCGCCTTTAATGCTTCCAGCGAGATTCCCAACGGCGCAATCTGCTGGCGGATATAGTCTTCTTCATCCTCATATTGGAAAAAGTCCGCCAGCCCGAGCCGTTTGCCCAACTCTTTGAAAATCCACAAGCCGGATTTGCTCTCGCCATGCGGTTCCACCGCCGGTTGGCGGATGAAGACCGTGTTCCCCATCACCGCCAACGGGTCGTACCGCTCCAGATACGACGCTTCCGGCAGCACCACATCCGAGAACCACGCGGTATCGTTCATGCTGATGTCGGTGGTGACGATGAAGTCCATCTTGCTGAACGCCTCGATGGTTTTGCGGCGTTCCGGGAGCGAGTTCATCGGATTTTGGCGATAAATGAACCAGCCGTGCGCCTGATACGGTTTGCCGGTCAGAATATTGTCTCGAATTTCCTGAAAAACGCCGAGCTTCAACGGCACCAGCGGATATTTCCACGGCACGCCGTCCAGCCGAATGGCGCTCACGCGCGGATACGGCGGTTGCGGCACCGACCCCAGCTCAATTCCGCCCCCTTCCCCGGCGGCGGCGAAGAATCCGCCGGGCTGATTCCAATTGCCGACAAGCGCATTCAAAATCGCCACCGCACGGGAGGTCTGGAAGGAATTGATGAAGTTGCTGGTGCGCCAGCCGGGGTGCGCAAAGGCGTGCGGCGCAGCGGCAGCGAAGTCTCGCGCCACCCGGCGAATGGTGTCGGCGGGGATTTCGCACTTGCTGGCAGCCCATTCCGGCGAATATTGCGCCACGGTTACGGCAAGCTCATCGAAGCCGACGGTATTTTCAGCGACAAACGCTTCATCATATAATTTTTCGGTCACAATCACATTCAGCACGCCCAGATAAAACGCCAAATCAGTGCCCGGTTTCACCGGCAGCCACACATCGGCTTTGGCGGCAGTTTTGGTGAAACGCGGATCGAGCACAGCCAGCTTCGCGCCCCGGCTGATAGCCGCCACCAAATCCTGCGACTCCGAGTTGGAAATGGCATCGAGCAAATTCCGCCCGGTCAAAATGATGTACCGCACCCCCTCATAACTGCGTCCCGGCTCTTCCATGCCGTAGGTCAGCAGGTTGGAGGTGATCATCGCGTTGAAACAGAGCGAGCGTTGCGTGCCGTAATTCGGCGAGCCGTAGGCTTTGAGCAGGTTTTCAAACTGGGTTTGAATCAAATTGTGGGTGGTGCTGAAAATCATCGCTTCGGGACCGTAGCGCTCTTTAATTTCCAGCATCCGGCTGGCGACGTAATCGAGCGCGTCGTCCCAACCGGCGCGCACCCATTTCCCCTCGCCGCGCGCACCCTTGCGGATGAGCGGATATTTCAGCCGGTCGGGGTCGTACAGGGTCGCAATTCCCGCCTGCCCGCGCGGGCACAACATCCCCCGCGAATGGGGATGGTTCGGGTTGCCGTCCAGTTTCACCACTTTGCCGTCTTTCACTTTGGCGATGACGCCACAGCGCCAGACACACATTTCGCACATGGTGTACACTTCGCGGTCAAAACTGGTGGGGGGATAATATTCGCTCGCGCCGGAAGGCTCGGCGGTGGGGGCGGAAGGCGGCACAAGGGCGTATTTTCCTAAAATTGATGTGCCTGCCGCCACGCCCAAACTCAAGCCGAGAAATTTCCGGCGGGAAATTTCGCTATTCAGCAGATTTTTTTCGGTCATCCGTCACTCCTCTTTTGGGGATGATGATGTGGGCTTCACGCCACACCACCTTTGCGATCACCTTTTTTCTCCAGCACATAAAACAGGAATACGGAAACAAGCGTGAGGAAGAAAATCGTGAGCCAATCATTCATTTTGAACAAATCCGGAATGTAGGTAGCGCCGAGATTCGCCAGCCCGGAAATTGCCGGATACACCTGACCATACGTCAGCCCGAACAAAATCGCACCGGCAACAAAACCCGACAACCCCGCCACCACATAATCCAAATTCCCTTGACCGCACCCGGCGGCGCATGTGCCCGGTCAGTAGCCAGCCCATGCCATCCCCGCGCCAAATATCAGCCCGCCGAGCAGGTTGCCCCAAACGTAAGTCGGGGTGTTGCCGGGCAGGGTAATCAGCCCCATATCTTTGAAAAGATAAATGCCCGCCGAACCGACCACAATCGCGGAAAGCATGAACTTCAGCACCGCCAAATCGGTGAAGCGGAATACATTGACGATGGTGGCATACTGCGTCAACTTCGACTTTTGCAGCAGCCATCCGAATATCAAACCCACAATTAATGCAGAAATCATCGCTGTCATTTTTAGTACCTCTTTCCGTAAACAAGCCACGCGGTGATGATACCGGAGGCGAACATCCCGACGATGAATAAATATGCCGCCGGCGCAAGTTGAACCCCGCCGGAAATTGCCAGCCCGCTGGTGCACCCCCCGGCGATGCCCGCACCGTACTCAATCAATATCGCGCCGAAAAACAACGTTGCCCAGCGTTTCGCCACACCGGGACCGAACATCGCCCTCCATTGGTCATCCGAAACCCGGCGCAATTTAAATGTGCCGGAACTCAACGCCGACAAAAACGAGCCGAGCGCAATCCCAATCAACATCATCACCCCAATGCTGAACCCGGCGGGCATGACGAAATTCCAGTACATATTATCGGCGAGCGCGGGCGCGAAAACCTGCATAAGCGAGCCTGCCATATTTTCAAACGCCCCCGACGCGCCAAAAAGACGGTCGGTGAACAACAGCGCCCCAATGCTGAGCAGTCCCAATCCTGCCCCTGCCGCATACGGCGACCACGATGGCGCTCTCAACCAGTCAATTATTCTCCGCATTGCAATCTCCTTCGGCTATAATTCTTTGATTAATGCCAGCAGTAAACTTCGGTCTGCATTGTCCAAATCTTTCAGGGTCGAAATGAGCTTCGCGTCAAAGCGGCTCACGGCGTGCAACAACCGCGCCCCTTCCGGCTGATTGCTCAAAATGCGGTTCAAATCCGCCAGCAATGCCGGGTCGCCGTCCATCAACTTCGGCAACAGCGCCGCCAATTCCGGCTTGCGGGCGAGCAGTGCCGCCATTTCCGCAGAGGATGCGGCGGCGGGCGATTCGCCGGCGGCAAACGCGGCGTTCTTTTCCGCAATCGCATCGGTGATGGGGGCGACGTTATTTTCTATCCATCTCGCCAGCGATTTGCTCCAGCCTTCCCACGTCCAAGCCGTCACCAGAAACGCCCCTGCCACCAAAATCGACATCAGGGTTAAAATGAAGTTTCCCCAATTTTTGATGACCGGTTCGGGGGCGGTTTTTTCCGCGTACAGCAGGTTCATATCAATTTCCTCCCCGCCGAGGGGGGCGGCAACCCCCGTGACCGGTGCAGCGGATGCGCCGTCCGTGCCCGCGGGGGTATCCTCCCCGCCGCCCGCAGAACTGTCCGCGCCCAGTTCAATCCCCAGTGTGGACGCATATTTCTCCGCGCGCGCCATCATGTCGTCGGGGTGGCAGCTCTGGCAACTGGCGGCGACATCTTCCAATGGCGATGCCAATCCCTGATGTGCGCCGTCTTTGTCGGTGGCTTGGACGTTTCCGGCATGGCAAAATTCGCAAAAATCGCCGAAAGCGTGCTGGGTGTGCCAGTCGCCAACGGTGTTGACGGGGTCAGCGCCCTGAGTTTCGTGGCAAGTTTTGCACGATGAAGCCGATGAGCCGCACTGGGCTTCGGCGGTTTGGGGTTGCCACAAAAAAACAATGCCCGCAAAAAGCAGGATGGTGGCAGCAATTGACCAAAGAAGTGTGTGCTGTGTTTTCATTCCTTCTCCCTTTTTGAATAGATTTGTGTGCCGGTCGTCGCCACACCACATTCATTCGGATGATATTATATCTGAATATCCGAATATATATCCGCCCAAATTATACCCCGCTGTGATAAATGTCACCAGTGACAAATGTCACGTAATGCTTGTGACATTATTCACCCTGTTTGGGGGGATAAAAAAAGAGCGGAACTATGTCCGCTCTTTCTATTCCATCATTGAATTTTGGGGTTTGGGGAAGTAGGGGCAGACCTATGTGTCTGCCCAAAAAGGGCGAACACACAGGTTCGCCCCTACCGGCGAATAACTTCCATTAGTCAATTTGAACCACTACCCGGAAAGTAACTGTACAGCATCCGGTTTTTGCCTTGAGCTGAAGTTCAAGGCTCAGAACTTAAGCCGGCTTTGGCTGTCAGCCCGGAAATAAATTTCCGGGTAAAAGCTCTGGGAATTCGGAGGGTCTCGAAACGCTACTTCAACAACCCGACTTTGGCGTTGAATTCCTCAATCAGGGCGTCGATTTCCTCGGTATGGCTGCGGATGTCCGCCCAGTAATTGCGGTCGTACCATTGCGCCTGAATTTCATCATAGGTTTTCCCCTGCTGTTCCACCCAAGTGTAATATTTCAAATTATGCACTCGTTTGCGGTCGGCATAAGAAAGTTCCTGTAAATTATCGGTGGTCAAGCCGAGTAAATCGCGGTGATATGCCACTGCGGCGTCCGTCTCGGTAAATTCGCCGCGCTCGGCGGTCAATTCTTCCAGCCGACTGCCGTACATTTCCATGGAATCGGTCAGCACCGTAACCACCACATCCTGCTCGCCCAATTCGTAATATTTGGCGAATTTGATGGCGGAAACCACGTTGCTCGCGCCGGAAATGCCGAGCAAATCCAGATTATCCACCAGCGACTCCGGCACGCCCTGCGAGATGAGATACCGCTTGCCCGCCGGTTCGTTGAACAGCCGAATGAGGTTGACCGGGACTTCATCATCCACCGCGACCACCATATCGGTATTTTTGACGTTGTGGATCCACGGCACATGCTTGTCGCCAATCCCTTCGATGCGGTGCGCGCCGAACCCGTTTTGCAGCAGGGTGGGGCATTGCAGGGCTTCGCTGGCAACGATTTTGCTGGCGGGGAATTGCTCTTTCAGATAATCGCCCGCCGCAATTGTACCCGCCGACCCCGTCGCCGAGATGAAGCCGCGGAATTCGTCACCCGTGTCCATCACCTGCGCCAACGCTTCCGCCACCGCGGGACCGGTCACTTCATAGTGCCACAGGTGGTTGCCGTATTCATCAAACTGGTTGAAGATGACCAAATCTTCGCCCGATTGGCGCAGTTCCCAGCATTTGTCGAAAATTTCTTTCACATTACTTTCCGAGCCGGGGGTTTTGATGATTTCACCCGCCACATTTTCCAGCCATTCAAAACGCTCGCGGCTCATCCCTTCGGGCAGAATGGCGACGGATTGACAGCCCAGCAATGCCGAATCATACGCGCCGCCCCGGCAATAATTGCCGGTGGAGGGCCAAACCGCTTTTTGGGTGCTGGGGTCGAATTGCCCGGTCACCAAACGGGGAACCAGACAACTGAACGCCGCGCCGACTTTGTGCGCCCCGGTGGGAAACCACTTGCCGACCAGCGCCACGATTTTGGCGGGTGTGCCGGTCAACGCCGGAGGAAGTTCCACGAAATTCACCCCGTTGAAACCGCCGCCAAACGGCACAGGTTCGTTGTGCCAGGTGATACGGAACAGGTTGAGCGGGTTCAAATCCCACAAGCCGACATTCTTCAGTTGGGCGACAATGTTTTCCGGGATGAGCGAGGGGTCGCGCTGTTGTTTAAAGGTGGGAATGATGATATTTCTTTCCCGCGCCCGACGCACGGCACGTTCCAGCCGGTCGGGGTAAATGGTTAAATCAATTTTCGACATAATTTCTCCTTTTTGAAACGAGGGGCAGGGGCGGCACGAGAGCCACCCCTACATTGCTCCCATTATCTCTCTTAACGATTCTAAATTCGGCGCGACGTGGTGCGCCCACGTGCCGATGGCTTCCACCGCTTTCATCGCACTGGAAACATCTTTCAGCCCGTTGCCGGTGTTAAGCACCACGATGCGTTCATCGGGCGACACCAGCCCATCCCGCACGGCAGATACCAGCCCGGCGAAAGCCGCCGCGCCCGCCGGTTCGGCGAAAACACCGCTGCCACGCGCCAAATCGGGGATGGCTTGCAGGATTTCGGCGTCGCTCACGCAGATGAACGCGCCCTCCGTTTCGGTGACGGCGCGCATAGCTTTGATGCGGTCGCGGGGCAACCCCGCGCTGATGCTGTCGGCGACGGTGTGCGCGGCGATGGGCGGCTTGGTGAGCACATCCTCGCCGGTACGCCACGCCTGATACAGAAAATCGCTCCCGGCGGCTTGCACGCCCATCAATTTGGGCATCCGGTCAATCCAGCCGAGCGCGAACAGGTCTCTCAGCCCTTTGTGAATCCCGCCGATGATGCAGCCGTCGCCCACACTGACGAAGATGCGGTCGGGCGCATCCCACGCCAGTTGCTCGCAAATTTCAAAGCCGGCGGTCTTTTTGCCTTCGCTCATATATGGATTGAAACCCGTGTTGCGGTTGTACCAGCCGTATTCATCGGCGGCGAGCATGCACAAATCGAAAGCGTCATCATACGTGCCCTGCACCAGCATCACCGTGGAACCGAAGGTGAGCAGTTGGGCAATTTTCGCCTGCGGCGCAGATTCCGGCACGAAGATGACATTCTTCTGCCCGACGCTGGCGCACAATCCGCTGAGCGCGGCGGCGGCGTTCCCCGTGCTGGCGGTGGTGATGACCTCCGCGCCGATTTCACGCGCTTTGACCACTGCGATGGCGCTGGCACGGTCTTTGTAGGATGCCGTCGGCTGCCGTCCGTCGTCTTTCACCCACAGATGGCGCAAACCGAGCGATGCCGCCAATTCCGGGGTGTGATAGAGGGGGGTTCCCCCCACCGAAAGGGGCGGCACGGGCGAATCAGCGCGCACGGGCAACAGCGGTTTGTACCGCCAGATGGTCGGGTCGGGGTTGTGGCGCAGGGTTTCCGGGGTGATGCGCGTGGCGATGGCGTCGTAATCGTACCGGACATCCAGAATGCCCTCGTTGCCGTGATGCGGGCAAACATAGGCGACTTCATCCGGCTGATATTCCGCTCCGCAGATGGTGCATTTCAGGTTGAGAATGTGGTCAATTGTCATTGGTCATCAGTCATCCGTTATTGATTAATTGGTTAATTGGAGATTCGCCCATTCCCCGCTCGTCACTTGACGATGTGTGTGCCGGTTTCACCGCGCATGGCGCGCGCCAGATTTTCCGGGTTGGTGATGATGGCTTTTTCGCCACCCGCTTCCAAAAAGTTGATGACCGCCTGAATTTTCGGCGCCATACTCCCTTTGGCAAAGTGGGTGCCTTCCGCCAGATATTGCTTCGCTTCCGCCAGGGTGATGGTGTCCAGCCATTGTTCATTCGGCTTGCCAAAATTGAGGGCAACTTTTTCCACGGCGGTACTGATGATGAACACATCCGCGCCGATGCGGGTTGCCAACAGCGCCGAGGCGAAATCTTTGTCGATAACCGCCGCCACTCCCTTGAGGTTGCCCGCGCCGTCATCCACCACGGGGATACCGCCGCCGCCCACGGTGATGACCACCATCCCCGCATCCAGCAGCACTTTGACGGCGTCTTCTTCCACAATGCGCACCGGTTGCGGCGAGGCGACCACGCGCCGCCAACCGCGTCCGGCATCTTCCACCACCGCCCAGCCGTCGTTTTTCTTGCGTTGCATGGCAACTTCTTCATCCATAAATGAACCGATGGGTTTGGTAGGATAGCGGAAAGCGGGGTCATCGGCGGAAACTTCCACCTGCGTGACCACCGTCACCGCCCGTTTGTCAATCCCTTTTTTCCGAAATTCGTTGCGCAAATTCTGCTGCAACGCATAGCCGATAGCGCCCTGCGTGTCCGCACCGCACACATCCAGCGGCACTTCATGCAGTTCATGCGCCGCCAGCTCCGAGCGCCGGAGGATGAAGCCGACTTGCGGACCATTCCCGTGCCCGATAGCGACATTCCAGCCGTCCTGCATCAATTCAACGATATGCTGGCAGGTTTCTTTCGCCGCTTCATACTGGTCTTGAACGGTTTTGTGTTGTTTGTCTTTTATCAATGAATTGCCGCCAATAGCGACAACAGCGATTTTTTTGCTCATGTTTTTTTGTACTCCTTTGTACGGAAATCAGCGTTCAGTGTTCAGCGTTCAGCGTTCAGCGTTCAGCGTTCAGCGTTCAGTGTTCAGCGTTCAGCGTTCAGCGTTCAGCATTCAGCATTCAGCGTTCAGCGTTCAGCGTTCAGCATTCAGCATTCAGCGTTCAGCGTTCAGCAAAAAGCTGACAGCTGATAGCTGATAGCTGATAGCTGATAGCCGACAGCCGACAACCAAATTATCTCATCGTCAACGCCATTACAGATTTTTGCACGTGCAAACGATTTTCGGCTTGGTCGAACACCACCGATTGGGGACCGTCAATCACGCC